>JADHUD010000102.1 GCA_016784705.1 Spirochaetia bacterium
TAAACTTACAGGATACTAGTATCTTACCGCATAAGCTCTTTAATGGGAATGTTTATTTGAAAGGTAAAACTGTAAAAGCGTTTGGAATGAAAAGTTGGAATGAAAAATTGAAGAAACAAAAAAAACCCCTCAGGGAAAAGGAGGTTAAAACCCTGAGGGGAACATCAAAAGGAGGTCGATGAAAAAAGTTTCTTGCTCTTTTCTACTAAACAAAACATAGCCTATGTAGAAAAGTTACAAAAAAACTTCAAATTGCTTATCCCAACAGACTTCATCACTATCAATTGGTCGTTTATGCTTTGCGGTTTAAACATATTGATATTGCAAAAAGAAATCAAGGGATTTTATCACTATTTTTATAAAATTTTTATAGAAGCTGCTACTCAACATTTAGAGTCATAAGGGTTGTTCCAACTACCAGAAACCCCATATATACAATTAGAGAGTAAATCCATGGTATCGATTACATGTTCTGCATAGATACCGGCTGCCGGGTATTTTCCAGGACATCCCGCCAGAGGCTTCCTTCTATATCCACATAGTTTCTATCAGCGACCGCAATTTCAATAGGAATGTGTACAAACCTGTTATGAAGGAGACTGATTAAGGTTCTGGTACGCCCCGACATGGCAGCATGTACCGCATGTGCACCTAACCGGGAGCAATAAATTGAGTCGTTGGAATTTGCCGGAGAACTCCTGATAATATAGCTGGGATCAATATATTTAATATTCACCTCTATGTTCTCGTTTTTAAAGTATTCGGCTATCCGTTCTTTAAGATACACGCCGAAATCCTGGAGTTTTTTATTTCCGGAAGCATCCTTTCCTGATGATTGAGTCAAAAAACTTTGGCCGGCTCCCTCAGCAGTAAGTATAACAGCGTGATGACGATCCAGGATCCGTTTTCGTAAATGATTCAGCAATCCGTTATCACCCTCAAGATCAAAGGGGTTTTCAGGAATGAGACAGAAATTAACATCACTCATTGCCAGGGCTGTATGTGCAGCAATAAAGCCGGACTCCCGACCCATTACTTTTACTAATCCTATACCGTTAATACTGTCATGAGCCTCAACATGTGCTCCGCGCACAGATTGGACTGCTGTTGATACGGCTGTATCAAATCCAAAAGAGCTTTGTATAAAAGATAGATCATTATCAATAGTTTTGGGGATTCCAATAACCGAGATTTTGAGACCACGTTTCAGAGCTTCCTGGCCAATCTCATCAGCGCCCCTGAGCGTACCATCACCACCAACCGCAACCAGCACATTAACATTCATCCGTTCAAGAGAATCAACAATTTCAGAGACTTTATCTCCTCCGCCGCGCGAGGATCCTAAAATCGTCCCGCCTTTCATCTGAATATCATCAACTAAATCCGGGTCAAGAATTATCGGTTCATACGGGCTGTCTGCCAGCAACCCCCGATATCCGTACTGAATTCCGCTGATTCTCCGGACATTATACCGATACCAAAAACATCGGACTACCGCTCTGATAACATTATTCAAACCCGGACATAATCCGCCGCAGGTAACAATAGCTGCATGCACATGCGGAGGATTGAAATATATTTTCTCCCTCGGACCTGCAAGTTCCACGGTGTTTTCCCGGGGTGAGGCATATGTCTCGCCTGTAGCCAGTTTTGCATCAATCTGATATAAAATACTCTCAGATTCATTTACATAGTTTGCAAATTTATCACCAATTTGTTTAGACATCATAACTGGTGACAGAATAGTAGCTTTCCCCAATTTCCTCACTGAGAAATCATATGATTTACTAGGTTCCATGTGAAACTCCTCTTCTCAAATCTTCTTAAAAATTCTCAAAAATTCTTCAACCCAGCGAATCGGCTAAATCCTTGAAAGCAATCTCTGCATTATATTTAATCTTTCTCTGAAATATGTCATAGCAGGAGATAATATCTTTTCCATAATCTGTTAAAACCGCACCCTGACGATTGTCCCCGCCTTTTCGTCTAATCAGGACATCTCTTCCAAGACTTGTTTCCAGAGACTTCAGCATTCGTAATGCTTTGGTATAGGAAATCGCCAGCTTGCCGGCCGCCTGATGAATCGATCCTTCTGATTCAATTGCCTGAAGAAGCCATACGGTTCCTATTCCCAGGAATTTTTCACCCTGCTCATTGACGACATATATCTTAAGCTTCAGTTCCATGCTTCTTGCGCAGCTGTATACAAAGTATCGTAAAGATTTTCTATATTCTCAATATCCACACTGGAATAGGCAATTCTGAGATAGGTATCCTGGATTGAAATTGTGCCTATACCGTATGTATCCAGAAGATACAACCGCAGGAGCTCAGCACTGCCTTTGCAGGTAAAAGCCATGAAATAACCCGAATTGAAAGGCATCGGCCTGAGAAGTGTATTATCCGCATACTTTAAAAGCGTTTTTTTCACCTCCACATACCTGGCTGATAACAGTTCATATGCAGCCTCTTTTTCTGCAGCATACGATTCGCTGGTCATCCCGTGCAGCAGCAGCGTTTGAGCAGGGCGGCTGCAGTTTGAAACTGATGATCGTATAGCTCCCATTGTTTTCTTCACAAGAGCCTCATACTGATTTTCAGACATACCTTTCCCGCCAAATGTAAGAAAACCAACCCTGAATCCCCACACCAGCTCCTCTTTTGTTGCTGCATCACCTTTTACTGCAAGAATGTTTGAATGTGCATCTGCAAGGTATGCGAACAGTGACTGTTTACAAGTTTCCTCCTTATAAAAGAGTCCAAAATAGGCATCATCAGTCATTACCAGAATCTTCTTCCCTGCTTCAGCATACTTCACTAGCAGTTCGGTCAGTGCTTCAGCTTCTGCAGCTGTTGGTGAATATCCTGTAGGGTTGTTCGGGAAATTTACGATCAATACAATTTTATTTCCAGAAGCAGTTTCAATCACATCCGCAAGACCCTCTATATTCAGAGTGCCCTCTTTGGTAAAAAATTTGAAGGAGGCAATCTCAGCCTCTCTGCGGACTTCAAATATTAACCGGTAATTTCCCCAGAACATATCAGGAATAATTATCGTATCACCACAGTCCAGAAAAAGATCTGCAATAATTGAAACACCATGGGTTAATCCTGCAGTAACTACGGGAAGAGATAGAGGAACGTTCTTAAGTTTCGGATTCTTTCGGATCATCTCCTCTTTCCAAATCTGCCGCAGCTTTGGATCGCCCGCGGTCGGGGCATAGGGAAAAATTGCATCACTGTCCAATCCATTAAATTCTTTATGTATTGAGGGAAGAAATACCGGACCACCTTTATGTGTTGCCATCCCTACCGTTGCATTATAGGTATATGCTTTCTGTTTCGCCTCACCTGACTGTGCTACTATACCTTTGGGAAAAAACATTTCCCGACCCATATCTGAAAGCAGCTCAGCCGCTGCAGATCCCCGCAGGGTATCATTTAACTCTTTTGCGATGACATTCATTGCGACATCCCCTTTTACATCTAGTATTTACTTATCATTGAAATTGTTGAAATTTCAAACTAAAATCATTTTGAAATTTCCCCGTCATTAAAAAAATTAAGAAGGCAATTTCAAAAATGGAGATTTTGAGATTTTGCCTTCTTTTTCGATACTACACTAACTGTTCGTTTTTGTTAAGAGCCTCGCCCCATGAGTCTAAAAACCCGTGAGCTGAAAGCCCTGTGAGTCAAAAGATCTAAGAGTCCGAATTCAGCATTTTAATAAATTCATCTTCAGTAACAACTGCGGTATTCAGTGATACAGCTTTTTTTAACTTACTCCCGGCACCGGCACCTGCCAGCAGATGCGTTGTACTGCCGGTTACAGCAGTTACAACTCTGCCGCCCCGCAGTTTAACAGCTTCCATTGCTTTTGACCGGGGAGTGAAATTGACAAAACTGCCGGTAACACACCATACCTGTCCGGAAAAAATCTGTTCAGGGAGATTCTCAGCAGATGTTTTTTCCTGTTTGAATTGAAGCCCTGCATCCCTTAATTGTCTAATCCTCTCTCTCGCGACCGGTTTGCTGAGTTCATGTATAATAGAGGCAACGGTTTTTTCTCCAAAACCCTTTATACCACAAAGACGATCAGTTTCAGCCTTATCGACAATTGAAAGGAGTGAATCAATATCAAGAATGCCGTCATCAAGAAGAAGCTCAACTGCTTTTTTCCCTAAATCAGGAATTCCCAGTGAAGCCAGAACCGATGAATAGGGCTTATGCTTACTCTCTTCAACTCCTTTCAGTAATAATTCACACTTTTTTTCTCCGAATCCAGGCTTCCCGACTAATTCCCTGTAATCAATCTGATAAATATCAGGAACATCTTTTAGCAATCCCTCGTTCATCAAGAACTGAATTGTTTCCGGACCGAGATTCTCAATATCCATTTGTGCTTTGGCCGTAAAAAACTGTACTCTTCCAAACACCTGATCCGGGCACTCGGAATTCGTACAAAAAGTATGCGCCCCAATTTTCTGCAGCTCAGATCCGCAGGAAGGGCAGCTGTCAGGTATTTTCCAGACTCCGTTTCCCTGCTCATTTTTTTCAAGTACCCGTTCCACGGCAGGGATCACATCACCGCGTTTTGAAACAGCAACCAAATCTCCTAAGGAAAGTTCCAGCATATCAATATAATCCTGATTATGCAGTGTTACATTGGATATGACCGATCCGCCGATCCGAACCGGTTTAACCCTGGCTACCGGAGTAATCCTCCCGGTTCTGCCAACTTGAATATCGATTCCTTCAACTATAGTTTCACCCTCGGGAGATTCAAACTTATACGCTACCGCCCATCGGGGATGGTGACCGGTAAAACCCAACTCTTTACGAACTTCCAGTTCATTAACTTTAACCACCAATCCATCAATTTCATAATCCAGGGTATCTCTTGATTCCACAGCATCTTCAATATATGAACCAATGTCCGCGAAGGTCCCAATCGTCCATTCTGGAAAAAAAGAGCGGTCAGTATCTCTCTCCCGGGTAAATATTCCAAACCGGGAATTTGTCCTGAAGCCCAACTTATGCAGCCGCATGGTCAGTTCTGCATGTGTTTCCGGCTGTTCATCATCTGTAAAAAAACCTTCATATACAAATATTTCAAGGGGTATATCCGCAGTCTCTCTGCTTTTTATTCTTCTGATAGTTCCAGCAGCCAGATTTCGCGGGTTCGCATACGGCACCTCCATCTTTTTATTCAAACTGAGAAAAGATTTAACGGGCAGATAGACCTCACCTCTCACTGCAAGAGAGACTGGCTCAATCAACCGCAGGGGAACCGAGTGAATTGTTTTAATATTAGCGGTAACATCATTCCCCACATACCCGTTACCTCGGGTAACCGCTTTCTGTAAAATACCCTGTTCATAATAGAGAACTATTGAAACTCCATCTATCTTCTCTTCAACGGTAAAAGAGAGATCTCTCCTCCCCTTTACTGTTGTTTTCTGTATCCACTCAAGAATTGCATCAATCGTATAAGCCTTATCCAGACTCAGCACAGGAATACTATGAGCAGCCTCTGGCAGATCGGAAGAGAGATCCGATCCCACCCGGAAGGTGGGTGAGTCAGGCTGCAGAAATTCCGGGTACTCATTCTCCAGCCGCTGCAGTTCATTACACAATCTATCATATTCAAGATCACTGATTTCAGGCCTTGCTGTACGGTAATAGGCATCCTGATACTCCCGGAGTTTAGCAGAAAGAGCCATTATTTGATTTTTCGGGTTGTTTTTACTGTTCATGAAACTATTTTACCGTATTTTATTGCAGTTTCAAACACTTACATGGTATTTTTATAAGAACGATGATAAAAGATAAAAAATACATAAGCTCAATCAAACGCCCCGGCTTACTCTATGGGGTCATTGTACGATCGGATATTCCATCAGGTACCATTACCTCTATAGATCTGCCTAATTTTCCCAAAAATATCTGCGTGATCTCCAGTAAAGATATCCCCGGTACAAATACGGTAAAAGTACTTAAGACCACTCTGCCGTTATTAACCAGTGAGATTGTAACCTATAAAGGACAGCCAATTCTCGCTGTTTTTGCCAATTCCAGCGAAGCAGCCCAGTCAGCAGCTGGTTCAATCCGCATCAATTATGCCAATACCGAAGAGATTCAACGGGGTTCGGTGCAGGAAAACCCTGAATCAGAGAATATCGGCAATTCTCGACTGGAGAGCGAAGAAGCTCCGGTTCAGTCTGATGAGAAACCCGGCAGACCTGAAACCACCTCTCCTGATAATGTCTCTTCGCATAGTATAGAAAACGTTTCCCGGGAAATTCTGAAAAAAGTAATTACATGGGGAAATCCCGATAAATTATTTGCTGAAGCAGATTCAATTATCGCACAGACCTATATAACCGGACCAGAAGTTTCACCGCTTACGGCTCCCACCGGAGCACTGGCAGAATTTATTCATAATAAACTTATTATTCATGCCGCTACTCAGTGGCCGTTTCATGTCAGGAATGTTGTATCCGAAGTCTGCGGAGTTACTAAAAAAGATGTAACTGTATATCAGACCGGCTATCATCCAACTCATGATGAAAAATTAATCTACCCCTCAATCTATGGTGCTTTATGTGCTGTTGCCGCACTTAAAACAGGACATCCTGCAAGGTTGATCTGTTCTGAACCGTCATACCGTCCGGAATCGGCAATTACCCGGAAAACAGCACTTAACAGTGATCTCGAACCTTTGGCCGAAATTATAGATATACAGATAAATATGGGAGCATATGCTCTTTTTCCTGAAGAGATGATCCAGCAAATTGCTGCCGGTGCAGCTCCTTTATATGATATTGAAGGCGTCGGGATAACTATTCGCCTGGTTTCCACTCCAACACCTCCCCGGCACCATTTCCGGGGTCTCGGATTCTCTTCGGCAATGTATTCTGCCGAAGCACACGCCTCCTGCATTACCATGCAGACTCAATCTAATCCTCTTGTATGGAGATTAAAGCATCTGAAAAGCAGTAAATTCCGTCCTGCCGAGCAGACAAAAATTAAGTACGCACTGCTCAAAGAGCTGCTGGAACATACCGCACAGAGATCTGATTTCTATCGAAAACATGCAGTATATGAAATGCAGCGGCAGAAGCAGCAGAATTTTTCTCCATTTTTCCGCTATGCACGAGGAATAGGAATAGCCTGCGGATATGGAATTAACGGTTTCAGCAAAGCTTTCAGGGAGGAGAAAAAGCACTCAATTACTATGACACTTGATGCTAATAATGCAGTTACCGTCTCATTAAGTATTTTTGAATCTGAAGCGGAAAAAATCTGGAAAAGCATAATATGTGAGGCTCTCGGGGTTACTACTTCTCAAATTACTATTGAATTTGGTGACACATCACAGGTACCTGATACCGGGCCGGATGTTCTTCGCAGGGAAATACATCATATCTCCAGCTTAATTGAGAGATGCTGTGACTCGATTAAAAGTCAGCGATTTATTGAACCATTACCCATTAAAGTGAAGCGCGGTTTTAAACTTCCATCCGATCTTGATTCCAAACATCAGTTTTTCTCAGGTCTTAGCTGGGGTTCGGTAATTGTTGAGCTTGAAATTGATACAATCACGCTTGAACCAATAATTAAAGGAGTCTGGGGCTCATTCGACTGCGGCAGAATTTTCCGTATGGAAAAACTTGCATCGGCGTTGGCAAAATCTCTTCATGAAGGGATTAACCGCTGCGGGGGTGAACAGGTAAGATATAGCGGTCAGCCGTTGATAGATGTATACATTAAAAAGGTTGATATAGGACTTCCCACTTCAGCAACAGAAACCGCATACGGTCTTATTGCAGCCGCTTATACAGCTGCTGTATCCCAAGCCCTCAACAATCAGGCAAACACACTGCCCTTCGGGCCTGGTAATATTCTGAAAATTCTTGAGCATGGGAGCAAAATGTGAAAATTTCATGCAGTATTAATGGGAAAACTACCATTTTCAACACCTATGCTGATAAACCGCTTTCGCTTCTCCTCGTTGAAGACTCTGAGATAACCAGTCTCAGTCCCGGATGCGGAAAAGGAAACTGCGGAAACTGTGTTGTGCTTCTGGATAATCATCCAGTTCTGTCCTGCCTGATCCCGGCATTCAAAATT
>JADHUD010000103.1 GCA_016784705.1 Spirochaetia bacterium
CTTTCCCATTATTTTATCGGCTGTTGTTACTATGCTGCTGAAGGGTGTCATAATCCCGAAAATCATGATTAAGGCTCTTCGGGATGTACAAATAAAACGTGAAGTTGAACCCATAATAGGAATTTTGGCATCGACAATTGTTGGAGCTGTCGGAACAGCGTTTATTTTTTTGATTTTTCGAAGGGTGAATTCAGCGGTTCAATTAGAAATAGTAACTTTGTTACCAACGGCATTTGCAACAATTCTGATTGGATTTATTCTGCTGACAACCCGCGTCAAAGCATTATCACAAGTTCTTGGTTATCTTGTTCTGGAAAATGGTATCTACCTGTTCAGCATGCTTCTGTTTGAAGCGATTCCCCTAGTTGTTGAGATGGGAATGCTGCTTGATCTGTTCGTAAGCATCTTTATTATTTCGATTATTACAAATCATATCAATCGTGCTTTTTCATCCCTTGATACCCGTAAACTCGCAACACTGAAGGAGTGATACATGGCTCTACTGTTAATCTTTTTCCCTTTAGGGATGGCTCTTCTCGCCATTGTCATACCTTCAAACCATTTGCGTCCCTGGCTGCTGCCGGTAACCGGGATTGTTCATACTTTTGGAACTGTCGTGGTGATTCTGCACCCAGAATTGGGAAGCCAATCCGCTTTACTGATTCTTGACCCGGTAGGTATCATTGTTCTGATTGCGATAACCTTACTTTTTTTAGTAGCATCGTTTTATACCGTTGGGTATCTTCATTACAGAAAAGAGCGGAGCAACAGGATTTTCTCGGCAAGCCTGCTTGCTTTTCTTGGACTTATCAGCCTCGTGATCTGGTCTCATGATTTAGGGCTTATGTGGGTTGCTATGGAAGGAACCACTCTGGTCACGGCTCCGCTTATTTACTTTAATCATACAAAAAAAAGTATTGAAGCTACGTGGAAGTATCTCCTTGTCGGTTCTGTGGGTATTGCATTGGCTCTGTTGGGAACGTTCTTTCTGGCATACTCTTCCATGCAGGGCGGGTTTAAAGCAACTTTGTTATTTGATGAGTTGCTGAATATTGCTCCCGGTTTATCAAAGATATGGTTAAAAGCCTCATTCATTCTGCTGCTTATCGGATATGGTACAAAAATGGGATTAGCACCGATGCATACATGGAAACCCGATGCCTATGGTGAAGCTCCGGGAGTTGTCGGGGCTGTTTTTGCAGGGGGAGTCACCAGTGGTGCTTTTCTTGCACTTCTGCGGATATACCAAATTTGTGATGCTGCAGGAGAAACCTTGTTTACTGCAAATTTACTGAAAGCTATCGGGTTGTTTTCCATGGTTATTGCCGGCATTTTTTTAATCGGGCAACGGGATATTAAACGTATGCTTGCCTACTCCAGTGTTGAACATATGGGTATTCTTGCTTTAGGTTTAGGAATAGGGGCTCCAGCACTGTATGGAACACTCCTGCATATTATTACCAATGCGTTAACAAAAGGTGTTCTTTTCCTCTCTGCAGGTAATATTCATAGAGCCTATGAAAGTAAGAGTACTGACCAGGTGAAAGGGGTTCTGAGAAGTTTACCTTTTACCGGAGTTCTTTTTCTTCTGGGTTTCTTTGCAATAACCGGGTCTCCGCCTTTCGGACCGTTTATCAGTGAATTTGCCATTTTAAACGGTGCTTTTGCAGCTGGTAATTTTGGGATTGGAGCAATTTTTCTTTTGCTGCTTTTACTGGTGTTTATCGGAATGAGTACAACGGTTTTTAAGACATTACAGGGGCGGACTCCGCTGCATATCAAAGAAAAAGAGTATACAGATAACTTTTTAACAATTGCTCCCATCGTCGTTTGCCTGATTTTGGTTTTATTTCTTGGTCTGCATGTCCCGGAGCCTTTAAAAAATCTGCTGAATGATGCCGCAGCATATATGGAGAACAGGTAATGAAGCAAACTGATGCAGCCTTTGCAGTAGTTGCAAACAACTGCACAATACCGGTTTCAGATATTCCTCTTCACCCGTTTGTCGTTTTTGAGCGTCTGATTCTCGATGCCGTAGCTGCTGACCAGCGGGTGAGTGCCTTGTTTGGGGTTGTATCACAAAAAAGCGGCAAGCTTGAGTTGTATGTGGTTTTATCTGATGATGCGCAAAACCAAATTAATATCTGCAGAGCAGAGGTCTCCGGTTCAGGGTATCCCTCTTTAACACCAAAGATTCCGCAAGCCCATCTGTTTGAGAGAGAGATTGCCGAGCAGTTCGGCATACTGCCTGAAGGACATCCCTGGTTAAAACCTGTCCGTTACTGTGCTTCCTGGAGCGGGAAAGATGCCTGGAACCGCACTGCAGACGAACCAATTGTACCGGCGGTTACAGACTTCTACCGGGTTGAAGGTGAACAGATCCATGAAGTAGCAGTCGGCCCTGTTCATGCCGGAGTAATTGAACCCGGTCATTTTCGTTTTCAGTGCCATGGTGAGCTCATGTATCATGTAGAAATTGCGCTTGGATATCAATATCGTGGAATTGAAGAGGCTATGCTGGGTGAACGGAAAAACCGGAATATTCACTATATTGAGACGGCCGCGGGTGATACAACCGTCGGACATACAATTACCTATTGTCAGATTATTGAGGCTCTATCACACACGCAAAAGCCAGCCCGGGCGCAGGTAATTAGGGGAATTGCTCTGGAGCTGGAGCGGATTGCGAATCACATTGGCGACCTGGGAGCTTTGGCGGGTGATGTCGGCTATCTCCCCACTTCCAGTTTTTGCGGACGGATCCGCGGTGATTTTTTAAATATTACTGCACTTATTTGCGGGAACAGGTTTGGGCGGGGTCTTGTTGTACCTGGCGGGACAGGATATGACCTTGATGACTCAATGATTTCAGAGATTCTTACGAGGTTGGCAGTTCTGCATCAGGAAGCAAGGGATGCGGTTAATCTGTTATGGATTACTCCATCGGTAATGGCTCGTTTTGAGGATACTGGGATACTGACAAATGAATTTGCGATAAAAATGGGCATAACAGGTCCAGCAGCAAGAGCGGCAGGAGTTGGACGTGATATACGGTATGATCAACCATCGGGCGTCTATCGTTTTTCACAGGTGCCTGTTTCTACCTGCGAATCAGGTGATGTTTTTGCCAGGGCTTTTGTACGTTGGATGGAGATAGAACAATCACTCGAATTTATTACCGCTCAACTGAAAGCACTGTCGAAAGGTTCTATACGGGTAGCTTATGGCAAACTTGAACCGGAATCTCTTTCACTTGCACTGAATGAGGGATGGAGGGGAGAGATTTGCCACGTTGCTATCACAAATACAGACGGTGGATTTGCTCGCTATAAGATTGTTGACCCGTCATTTCATAATTGGATAGGTCTTGCACAGGTTTTACGGAATGAAGAAATTTCTGATTTTCCGTTGTGCAACAAAAGTTTTAATCTTTCTTATTGCGGACACGATCTGTAAATCGTTACAATCTGTTATATACATGAGGCAGGCAAGATGTTTAAAGGAATTCTAACAAGGATTAAACAAGGGTATAAAACAATAGAATTCCCCGATGGGGGGAAAGCCCCAGCTCTATCCACCCGTTTTAAAGGACTTCCTTTTCTGGATAGTGAAAAATGTCCTGAAAATTGCAATAGGTGCTCTGAAGCATGTTCTGTTGATGCTATTTCTCATAAAATAATAGATCTGGGGAGATGTATTTTCTGTGATGATTGTCTGCAGGCTTGTCCTTTCGAAGCAATAACGTTTTCTGCCGATTATCGGCTTGCCGTTCGGAAGCGGGAGGATTTGCTGGTGAAACCTCTGCAGAAAGAGATTGCCCTTGCCGAAGAACTGGATAAGCAATTAAGGCGGATCTTTGGCCGTTCGCTTCATTTGCGTCAGGTAAGTGCGGGTGGTTGTAATGCCTGTGAAGCCGATATCAACGTGCTTAGCACTATAGGTTGGGATATTGGCCGGTTTGGTATAAAATTTGTAGCATCTCCCCGGCATGCGGACGGGCTGCTAATAACTGGCCCAGTTACAAAAAACATGGAAATGGCGCTTATGAAAACCTATGAGGCTGTTCCTGAACCGAAGCTTGTTATTGTTGTCGGTGCCTGTGCTATATCAGGGGGAATTTACGCTGACAATATACACACTCACAGTGGAGTTGGATCGCTTTTACCGATTGATTTGTTTGTCCCCGGTTGTCCGCCGCAGCCATTGACTATACTTGATGGACTTTTGCGGCTAACGGGTAGATTGGAAAAGGGGTCTGACCTCTTTTCTAAACCTGACCCCTTTTCCAAAAAAATAGAATTTTATTAGAGAGTTTACCATGAGCATAAAAATTGATAGTACCGCTGATTCCGGAATTTCTCCAATTTGCCAAATCTGCCTCATTAATCAAGTCTATTCTGTGGCTGATTTCTCCAGACTTACTCCGATACAAACTGATAAAGTTTTACAAAAGGTTAGAATTGAGCTGGAGAAACCAGGGGAAACACCAGTTTTGCCGCAGCATATTGCTCGTCTTATCGAGAATACCGTAAATACAGAAATGGGCAGACCGCATGATTATGATCTTTATGCAGAACTGAAGGAGTTTTCAAATAGAGTCTCTTTATCATATGCAGAGATTTTTCAGAAGAAAATTGACACTAGTGAAAAACCGCTGGAAACAGGAATGCAAATTGCAGCAGCAAGTAATATTATCGATTTTGGAGCAAAAAATCACAATTCAATTGACCTGAATGATGAACTGCACTCTTTTGATGCAGTGTCATTTGCGCATTATGATATTGAACCATTAAGGAAAAGGCTGCAGCTTGCCGAAACCCTTTTATATATCTGCGATAATTGCGGGGAGATTGTTTTTGACAAGCTGTTTATACAGGAACTGAAAAAGGAGTACCCCGGGGTGCAGATCGTTGCAGCCGTGCGTGAGAAACCTATTCTGAATGATGCAACACTGAATGATGCATCGTTTGTGGGATTAAATAGTGTTGTTTCCGTAGTTTCGAGCGGCAGCATATATCCTGGAACCATACTTAGTGACACAAATGAAAAATTTCAGCAGTTGTTTACCGAAGCTGATATAATTATTGCAAAAGGGCAGGGGAATTTTGAAACACTGCTGCCAGTCGCTGACGAGAGATTGTTTTTTTTACTTCGGATCAAATGCAGCTTTATGGCAGAATTGTCAGGAGTCTCTGAAGGCGACTTAGTGCTAATGCAGGGGGCTGCGAAAACACCCTTTTGCAGTCAGAATTTTGGAGGGAATTTACATGAGTAGTATCAGGCGTTACTCCTATTATACTTGTGATGTTTTTACTGATAAGCAGTTCTGTGGGAATCAGCTTGCAGTAGTACCTGATGCCCGCGGGCTTACTGCAGAACAGATGCAGCGGATTGCCAGGGAATTCAATTTTTCTGAGAGTACCTTTGTGTTACCTCCCGAAAAGGGCAGAACCCGGAAAGTCAGAATATTTACCCCGAAAACAGAGGTGCCTTTTGCCGGACATCCCAATATCGGCACAGCCTTTGTTCTGGCAGCGATTGGGGAACTGGATGATTCTTACAAATCTGCAGGAATAGTTTTCGAGGAAAAAGCAGGGTTGGTTTCTCTAACTTTCCGTACTTCCGCGGATGGAAGGCTGTGGTGTGAGCTTAAGGCCCCGGAGAAATTTTCTTTGGGTGCAGTAGCCCCTGTTGAGACTGTTGCAGAAGCCGTTTCATTGTCTCCGGATGATATTGTTGTATCAAACCATCCTCCTCAGACAGCTTCTGTGGGACTGCCGTTTCTGCTGGTTGAACTCAGGAGTATTTCGGCATTAAAAAGGGCTAAGGCTGATATTGAGGGTCTCAAAAAACTGGCTGGTATGGGAATTACTCCTGATGTTCACCTGTATATCCGATGTGATGATGATTTTGATTTACGGGCTCGCATGTTTGCACCCCTTGATGGTGTTCCTGAAGATCCTGCCACAGGCAGTGCAAACTGTGCCTTGGCGGGGCTGCTTGCACACTGCAACAGCAATCATTCAGGTCTCTTTTCATGGCGGATTGAACAGGGCGTTGAGATTGGAAGACCGAGTATTTTAGAAGCCCGGGCAAAGAAAGTAAGCGGAGAAGTTTTGTCAGTACATATCGGCGGCAGCTGTGTTATGGTCAGTGAGGGAACGCTGAGTGTGGAATTGTAAGAAATGCACCAGGTTATTTCTCAAAAAAATCAATAACTTTGCATCTCCGAGTTGTTAACTGAATTAAACAGGGGTATCATAGTACCAGAGGCATTTATTGAGAATCGATATACTCCTAAGTAAGTCAGAAACTGTTACCGGCGTAAAGACGTATAAGGCATATTAAAGGAGGCCGTATGGAATTCAGGAATAAAGTTGAACACTTGGAACGAAACAAGCGGATTATCGTAGATTTGGTGACGGGGTTTACACAGGAACAGGCCTCCTGGAAACCCTCTCCTAACCGCTGGTCCGTGCTTGAGGCCTTAAATCATACCATTGATATTGAGATTGAAGATTTTCGTCACGATTTCCATTTAATTCTGTTTCATCCGGAAAAAGAATGGCCGCATTTTGATGAACAGAAATGGATCACATCCAGGTCTTATAATGATCGGGCTATCGAAAATTCCATAAAAAGGTTTATTTACGAACGTGAAACTTCCATTGAATGGCTCTATGAATTAGGGCTGCACAGTCCTGATCTGTATAAGGAGCATTCAGGGAAGGGTTTTTCAGGTGATACACCGATGCGTCTGGGTGATGTTCTGGTCTCCTGGACAGCTCATGATATGTTCCATATTCGGCAGCTGGCGCTGCTGCATTGGGATATTCTTAAGAAATGGGCACTACCTTTTACTCCGAAATATTCAGGATTCTACAACTGATAGTATCCATGGCAGAGGATGATAAACAGAGAAGTGGAAAGACAACAGAGTGAGGAAGCGAACAGGTTTTGCCTTCTGTTTATTCATAAGTTCTATTGTGAAATAAAAAAAAACAGAACCGGAGAGTCAGTAACTCCGATTCTGCAAGGGGCTTGGGATCCAATCCAGTGGGGTGGGTGTTTAGTACAAAAACCACGTTACAAGAACTATCAGACCCATACTGTATATAACTTCGAATTATTGAGAAAATGTTCAATTTCTGAGAAAAAAACTTTATAATTCTCTTGTGAAATATTGATAAATAGAGGAAGTTGGAGTGTATGATCTTTTCCGTTCTTGATTTTGAGACAACAGGGCTAGGACCGGCTGCCAGCAGGGTTCTGGAAGTGGGGATTTTGAAGATTACCGGTGATGGTGAAATTATCGACACCTACGATACACTGGTAAATCCGCTGAGTCCGGTCGGGGCTACCTGGATTCATGGAATAACAGATAAGATGGTGAAGAATGCTCCGTTTTTTGAAGAGGTAGCAGATGATATTCTGCAGTTTCTGGATGGCTCGGTTATTGCCGCCCACAATGCGAACTTCGACATTCCCTTTCTGCGTGAAGAGCTGAAACGGGCGGATAAACCCTATGCTGTTATTCCCAGTATTTGTACGCTTCGATTATCCCGGAAATATATCAAAGGGTGCGGTTCCTACAGTTTGAGCTCGCTCTGTTCGTTTCTGCATATAACAAATTTTCAGGCACACTCGGCTTTGGCCGATGCGGATGCAGCTGCCCAGCTGCTGCTCTACCTGATACAGCAGCATGAGATCGGTCTTCAATTAGAAACGGAACAGTTGTTCAGTAATAATTATCAGGATCGAAAGATGCGGGCATCGCACAAAACCTATTCCAGGCGCGATTATTTCAATTAGGACAAAGTAATCTATATGAATAATAAAACCAGAAAGCTTATTAATAAGGTATATGATTACAACCCTGAAACACAGGCATACATCATAAAAGTATCAATTAAACAATATACCCATATTTTTAATGATCTTGATCCAGCACCTTTGAAAAGGCGTGACTTAAATCAGGATCTGCTTAATTATCTCGATGATTGTTCATTCGATATTCCTCTCGGATATAAAGTGAATATTCAGTTTGTTGCTG
>JADHUD010000104.1 GCA_016784705.1 Spirochaetia bacterium
CTGGAAACCGCTCCCCCTTTCTTTGCAGCTGATAGATTGGCATTAAAATATTTCCCGTTTAAAGGTCCGGAATTATGTGAATCGGCCAGAAGATTCAGATCTAAATCCACTATAATTATGTGTATATTATTTTCAGCTGCATATCGGTCTGCAATCAGCTGATAATTTATCGGGAAAGGCAAACCGGTGATCTCATCCGAAAGCTGCCGAATATCCCCAACTCCCTGCTGTTCAACAAGATCTACAGCTATCGAGACAAAAAAGAGGTAGAGAAAGAGCAGCATCAATAGAACTGCTGACCCTGCTAGGGCAATCAGTGTTATATGCAGGCGAAATTTCATACTGTTTTTCCGGGACAGTTATTCATGGATGGTATAACCAATACCCCTGACAGTCTCTATACTGCATCCGGAAGCATCGGCAGCATCGAGCTTTTTCCGCAGATTTCCAATATGAACATCCAGGGAACGTCCTATTTGTGATGGTTCACGCTCAAATATTTCACTGATAAGGGTCTCGCGGGTTACGATATTTCCGGGCTGCTGAAAAAACATGTGGAGCATTCTGAACTCAGTGAGTGTCAGGTCAATACGTGTTCCATCAGATGTTACCTGATATTTCTGCGTATCAAGCTGTACCGAACCAATTTGATAGATCCCGCCATTTGCTCCTGACAAAATTTCTACCTGTCGAAGTGCAGCACGGATGCGGAGAAACAGCTCCTGCAGATTAAACGGTTTTATAACATAGTCGTCAGCTCCACCCTCCAGACCGGCTATTTTATCATATTCCTCGCTCTTAGCGCTGACCATGATGACAGGAATAGACCTGGTATCGGGTTGAGATTTCAGCCTATGGCAAACTTCAATACCATCCATCCCCGGCATCATGACATCAAGCAGGATAATATCGGGCTTACGGGATACTGCTGCATCCAGAGCCTGTTCACCGCTATATGCACAGATGCTCTCATATCCCTGTGCACGCACATTGATATCAAGCATCTGAACAATATGTTCTTCATCATCTACTATTAATATTTTCTGCTTTTCTTTTTGTCCTTTCATACTGCATTATCCTATAATACTGCTGCTGCCGCAATTGAAACGCTATCTCTAAAAAACTTTCAATAACTATAGCACACAAACAGTGAACAGTGGAACGCTCTTTCCAAACTGAATCTATACTGAATCTATCCCGAATCAGCTTAGTGTTCCACTCGCAATATTCCGCTCACTTTCGCGGTCAAAAAGAACATAATTTTTTGCATTGAACGCTATCTTCACCCTGCTGCCTATTGGAAAATCCACACCTCCGAAGACAACACAGGTTACCAATAATCCAGCGATATCGAGTTTGACGATTGTTTCCATTCCAGACGGCAGAGTTGAATAGATAGCTGCTTCAATCGTTCCTTCATCGCAGATTTCAATATCCTCCGGCCTCACACCTAGAAGCAGTTTTTTTCCTTTCGGTATCGTTATACTGGAGCTGTTCGGAGTATAGAGAAGGCTTAACTGATTATTTGTAAGCTTGATCTCATCAAGATTTATCTGTTCCCCCTCCATTTCGATTATGTTGATGTTGGGACTCCCCACAAAATCGGCAACAAAATAGTTGGCAGGATACCGGTATATATCCAGCGGGGGTTCATACTGCTGCAGCAGCCCCTCTTTCAAGAGGCATATTTTTGTTGAGAGGGTCATAGCTTCAAGCTGATCATGGGTTACATAGACAAAAGTTGATCCTGTCTCCAGATGCAGCCTCTTCAATTCGGTACGCATCTCCATTCTGAGTTTGGCATCCAGATTTGATAGAGGTTCATCCATAAAGAGGATTTTCGGTCCGGTAGAGAGTGTTCTGGCTATAGCAACACGCTGCTGCTGTCCGCCGGATAGTTCTGACGGATACCTTTCTGAATACTCTTCAATCCGAAGCATGGCAAGCAGCTCAAAAACTCTCTCTTTAATACGGTTTTTATCCCATTTCATATTTTCCAAGCCAAAAGAGACATTCTTGTAGACAGTCATGTGAGGCCAGAGTGCATAATTCTGAAACAAGAAACCGACATTCCGTTTATCCGGTGAGATGTCGATACCCTTTTCCGAAGAAAATACACAGACATCGTCGATATAAATATCTCCGTCCGTTGGGGTCTCCAATCCTGCAATCATACGAAGTGTTGTGGTCTTTCCGCAGCCGGAGGGTCCAAGAAGTGTAACAAACTCCCCATCCCCTATCTCTATTGTCAAATCATCAACTGCGATCGCTTTACCGAATCGTTTTGTTATGTTGTTCAGACGAATTTGCGGCATGATTAGTTCCCTCCTATACCCTTATCGATAGATGCTCCTGTTACCTTATTAATGACGTAATTGCTAATCACCACAAAGAATACAATAAGCAGGTTGATGGCATTTGCGTACTGGCTCCACCCTTTTTCATTGTATTGAAACAGCATAGTTGTCAATATTCTTGACGATGGTGTAACCAAAAGGATAAACAGTGATAATTCACGCATACATGAAATAAACGGCAGCAGATATCCTGAAATAAAGCTTGATTTCTGGATCGGAATGATTATACGCAGCATTCTCTTCCACCAGCCTATTCCCTGTATTGTTCCTGCCTCTTCTATCTCATTACTCAGCTGATGCATGGCTCCGACACTTGCGCGTGATGCAAACGGGAGGTATTTCACGGATCCTACCAGTACCAGAAGTGCAAAGGTGCCGTAAAGAGGCGGTATGAATCCGCGTCTGACAGCAAACATCGATAGATAAATGGCTCCAAAAGCCATACTTGGCATCAGATAGGGAAAAAATGCAAGATTATTGACCAGTGCGGATAGTTTTGTATTCTTCTTTTTAACGATTGCATATCCAGAGAGTATTCCTACTGATCCTGCAATGAAAGCTACCAGAACAGATAATTTCACGCTGTTCCATAAACCGCGGAGAATTGAGATGTTTCTCAGTATTCCGGGTTCGCCGTTCGCTATATCAGGGGATCCGCTTCCAACCCAGAAAAGAGTGGTAAAGTTACTTAATGAGTAGTTTCCTGGTTCCATAATAAAGGATTCAATTGCAAATGTTATAAGAGGAACAATACAGATAAGGATAATACTTATCAGTAAAAATATTGAAACAGGAAGCCTGAATGCACGGAGATTAATGAGTGCTATGTTGGAACTTTTCCCGGTAATGGTGGTAAAAGATTTCCTTTTACCGATTATCCGTTGATTGATACCAAGAATAAGTACACCAATCAATATCATCAGCAGTGCCATGATATATCCATATCCCGGGTTCAATCCGTTCAGTGTTCTAAACATTTGCGTTGTCAAGACCTGATACCTGACCGGTGTTCCCAGAAATGCGGGAACGGCAAAAGCACTCATTGCGCTTGAGAAAACCAGCAGAAATGTTGAGAGCATAGCCGGGAGTACGATCGGGATGGTTATCTTACGCAGTATTTTAACTCTGCCCGCTTTCAGAAGCTGTGCTGCTTCTTCCAGGTTTGCATCCATATTTCGAAGAATGCCTCCGATAAGTATGTATGCAAATGGCGCATAATGCATGCCTAATACTACAATAATGGGAAATGGTCCATAGGCAAACCAATTCGCTGTTTCTATTCCGGTAAGTGCGGTAAATATCCCCGGGGCACCGCCTACAAGCGGATTTTTGAAGAAATTGTACCAGAACATAGCCAATGTCCACGAAGGCATAATATAGGGGAAAATGAAAAGGGTTGATATAATTCCCTTGTATTTGAGATTGGTTCTTGTAACCAGCCATGCTACGAATCCTCCTAAGAGGATGGCGATAATACATGTTCCGAAAGAAACAATCAGTGTATTAAGGAACGGTTCATAAAATATTTTTCTGCTTGCTGAAGAAAAAAGTACCTTGGTCCAATGGTACAGGGTAAAGTCCCCTATTTGGGATCCTTTCACCCGCATCAGCTCAGACTGATGAACGGTAAATGTGTCGAGAAGAATTGTAATCATCGGAATAACAGTAAGATACATTAGTATGAACGCCAGTGAGACAAGAATAATATTCTGAGGTTTCTTAATGAACGATTTAAACCTGTTTCGATAATTCACGCGGTATATCCTTATAGAGATGGGATGGGGGCAGCTGCAGATGCAGCTGCCCTCATGTAAAACTATAGATTTCAAGTTACAACGTACTGACAACTCTGCTTAGTATATATACTCATTGAGGAATTCTTCAACATCGGCTCTGTTTTCAAAACAGAATGCCGGATCCTCTTCAACCAGGATTTTTACCCATGTGGTCATGGGATAATCTTTCGGCTGTATTGCTACGTTGGGATTTGGTGAATAGGTCCCCATATTGGTACTCCATGGAGAGAATCCTTCTTCGGTAAGCAAGTATTCTATGAACAGTTTTGCTGCATTTGGATGTTCTGCGTTGGTGCTGAGCAGTGCATATATCGGATACAGGAACCCTGAAAAGGGCACCATCTCCATTATTGGCTGGAGTGCAAGGTTTTTGGTCTCGACATAGCGTAGTTTTGAGAATACAAAGAGTCCGGCATTCTGAGCTTTATTCTGTCCCTTAATACCAATACTTTCTGCTGTCTTTGTATCAGAAGTGGTCAAAACGAGATCGTTCTCAAAAATTGCCTTGATCCATTCATACCCTGCATTGGGAGTTGTTAATTTTATGTCTTTACCGAAATAATCTTTATAAGCTGCTGCAATCTGATCAGCTATTTCCGGTTTTGTTACCATGGTCATGAAATTAGCATTCACGCTCTCCTGGAAGGGGTTCTTAAACTGGAAGTTTCCTTTCCACTCATCGGTTGTTAACGCCCATATGTTTGTAAAGGGGCTGTCTGTTGACATTTCATTGTTGAAAATGAACAGTTTGTTGATAAATGAAAATACCAGCGGATTCTGGAACTCCACGGGTATCACATTTTTCATTGACTCAGGGACATAATTGGTGAGGTAATCAAGATTGATCAATTCACCCATTACTCTTCCGCCGTCCTGTGCCAGCACAAAGTCGGCTCCCACTGCTCCGGTGCTGCCCTCTTTTGAGATTTTCTCAATCAGTTCAAAATCTTTTAAATTTGTAGCTTCTACTTCTATTCCGTACTTCTCTTTAAAGCCTTCTGCAGCATTTGCAATTCGGCTTGTTACTGAATAGACTACTACTTTTCCCTCTGCCTGAGCGGCAGCCACCAGCTCATCATGAGTCATTGGCATCTCTTCTGCAATGGGTTCAGCAGCTTCCTCCGCTCCGCCTGCTGCGATAAATGATCCGGCACAGAGCATCAGAATCATTACGATTGATAGTACGTTAAATCTTTTTTTCATAAACAACTCCTTTTTAGCGTTCTCTTTCCTCATATGTTTGTAAATTTTTCTTTACATAACAAGTCTTATGTTAAGTTATCTTTACATAATTTGTCAATGAAAAAATAAATTATTTATGTGCATGATGTGCTTGATGATAAGAGAACGTGCGGATTAAAGCTATTTGCTGTTTTCAATAAAATTGTTCATCCAATTAATGGCCGGGAAAAGCAGAGCAAAATTATTAATACGTCATTAAAAGTACAGAAATTTGTATGGGACCTCCATTGATTTCATATTAGAATTAAAATTGACTCTGGTCAAAAAATATATTGACAGGTGAGAAAAACTGCCCTAAGATAAGAGTAAATTTAGGTTGTTCTTTCAAAATTAATAATTTTGAAAGAACCTCAATTATTACAAGGAGATCACATGCATATCGTCGTACCGATAAAACAGGTCCCCGAAACCAGCAATGTGCAAATGGATAGAGAAACCGGCACCATGATCCGTTCAGGTTCAGCTGCCATAGTCAATCCGCTTGATCTATACTCATTGGAAGCAGCTCTGCAGATAAGAGAGCAAATCGGCGGGAAGATCACCGTCATAACCATGGGACCTCCAAGTGCCGTCAAAGTCCTCAAGGAAGCAATTGCAATGGGTTGTGATGAGGCCGTGCACATATCAGACCGCGCTTTCGGCGGAGCTGATACCTGGGCAACTTCCTATACGCTGTCCGAGGCAATCCGGAAACTTGAAGCTGATATTGTTATTACCGGAGAACGTGCGACAGACGGTGATACCGGTCAGGTAGGTCCCGGTATAGCAGCCTGGCTAAACATGAGCCTTGTCACCTTCACTGCCCATATTAAGGAGATATCTGATTCCCATATCATAGCCGAAAGATTAGTTGAGGAGGGGTATCAGACTGTCCGGGCTGCCTTACCGGCTGTTGTGACGGTTGTCAAGGAGATTGCAACACCAAGGCTCCCTACTCTCAGAGGTAAGAAAAAATCCATGCAGATAAATATTCCTGTATGGGATGCTGAAGCACTGCATGCAAAACCTGAGTATCTGGGCTTGAAAGGTTCGCCGACAAGAGTTGTTAAAATTGAGACTCCGAAGGTCACCCGAACCTGTATTATGGTCAAAGCTATTGATGAGGAATCTGTTCGTAATGCAGTAACTCAGCTTATACAATTTTTAGACGACAGGGATCTGGTACCAGTGCAGAAAAGGAGCGGAGTATGAAAGATAGAGATGTATGGACTCTATCAGAAGCACATAACGGCAAGCTGAAGACAGTCTCGTTTGAACTGCTCAGCCGCGGAAGGGCCTTGGCGGATACGCTTGGAAGCAGGTTGTGTACGGTCGTTTTAAGCGACAGTCTCCCGGAAGTTGAGCTGCAGAAACTTATTTCCCATAATGCCGATATTGTGTACTACGTCAATAATCCATGCCTGAAAGAGACGGTTTGTGAGACTTTTGCCAACATTCTGCAGTTTCTGGTTAAGGAATATACTCCTCATGTTCTGCTGGCGGCTGCCACTACCTCAGGACGCAGTATTCTGCCCTATCTTGCCGTTCTGGTTCATACCGGACTTACAGCGGATTGTACGGAACTGTCAATAGAACCGGAAACAGGGAATCTTCTCCAGACACGGCCTGCAATCGGGGGAAATATTATGGCCACTATCAAGACACCCGATCACCGGCCTCAGATGGCCACTATCAGGCCTAAATCCACTAGAATTCTTTCTGAAGACACCACAAGAACTGGTGAAATCATTCAGGTTAACTGGGATCCTGCCTGGTTTGACCAGAGGGTATCTGTTCTGGAAACCCGGGAAGATATAGGCGATTTTGTCTCTCTGGAGGAGGCAGATATTGTAATTTCTGGAGGCCGGGGATTAAAGAAACGTGATAATTTTCAGATAATTCAGGAGCTGGCTGAAACATTCGGCGGAGAAGTCGGGGCTTCACGTGATGCAGTGGACCGCGGATGGGCAAATTATCCTCATCAGGTTGGTCTTTCCGGAAAAACTATCTCTCCCCGGTTGTATATGGGGATTGGTATTTCCGGAGCAGTTCAGCATCTGGCAGGTATTAAAACTTCGGAGTGCATTGTTGCTGTTAACAGTGATGAGCATGCTAACCTGCTGCAGGTTGCTGATTTTGCAATTGTAGGTGATCTATTTTCTATTGTACCAGAGATTCTGAGACAACTGGGCCAGAGGATGAATACTATATGAGAGATTATGGAACAGTAACACCAAGTATTATTAAGGAACTTATATCTATAGCAGGCCCGTACAATGTAATCAGCGATGCTGAACGCCTGGAGAATTACGGCCATGATGAGACTTCCATTGAAGAATATGCCCATTTACCTGAGGCTGCAGTTACACCGGTAACAACTGAACAGGTAGCTGATATCATGCGGCTTGCTGCGAATTACCGGATTCCCGTTACCCCGCGCGGTGCTGGATCAGGACTCTCAGGCGGGGCAATTCCTGTTCTGGGAGGCATTGTGCTTTCGATTGAAAAGATGAATAAAGTGATCGAAATTGATGCTGCAAATCTTACGGTTACGGCTGAAGCAGGTATAATAACCAACGAGCTTAACGATAAGCTG
>JADHUD010000105.1 GCA_016784705.1 Spirochaetia bacterium
CATGGCAAGTTTCATATCATCTACTGCATCATAAATAATATTATATTTTCGAACATCTATTTTCTCTCTGTCAGCCAGAAGTTTTGCTTTTGGAGTAGGACGTACATTAAAACCGATTACTATCGCATTTGAAGCTGAAGCAAGGTTTATATCATCCTCAATAATTGCACCTGCAGAAGCTCGTATAGCAGTTAATCGTACTTCAGGAGTAGATAATTTCTCCAGCGAAGACTGCAAAGCTTCAACCGAACCATGAACATCACCCTTGATGATAACTTTCAATTCCTGGATTTCTCCTTCATGAATTGAGTCGAAAAGGTTATCCAGAGTAACTTTCTTCACATTGTTAGCAACGCCCTGTCTCTCAAGTTCCTGCCTCTTTGCTTCTATTTGGCGAGCCTGCTTTTCATTATCAGTTACCTGAAAAGGAGCTCCTGCATTCGGTATTCCAGTAAATCCAAGAATCTCCACGGGGGTAGATGGTGTAGCTGAATCTATTTTTTCACCTTTATCATTAAACATTGCACGTACTTTACCAGAGTAAATACCTGCAATAAACGAGTCCCCGACTTTCAGTGTTCCTTTTTCAATGATAACAGTAGAGACAATTCCTCTGCCATGATCAACTTTAGATTCGATTACTTTTCCTTCTGCTTTGCATGCATAATTTGCATTAAGTTCCAGCATTTCTGCCTGAAGTAAAATCATTTCCAGTAAATCTTCAATACCTTCCCGCTTCAATGCAGAAATTTCACAATATAAAGTTGAGCCGCCCCAATCCTCGGGTAATAAATCATATTCCGATAGTTGCTGTTTTACCCGTTCAGGATTTGCCTCAGGTAAATCAATTTTATTAATCGCAACAATAATTGGTACCCCTGCTTCTTTAGCATGGTCTATAGCCTCTTTTGTCTGCGGCATTACCCCATCATTTGCAGCTACTACCAAAATAACAATATCTGTTATCTGAGCCCCACGTGCACGCATTAGAGTAAAAGCTGAGTGGCCAGGAGTATCGAGGAATACAATATTACTTTCAGCAGTATGAACCTGATATGCACCTATATGCTGCGTGATTCCACCGAATTCCCCTGCAACAACATTAGTTTCCCTAATAGCATCAAGAAGCTTTGTTTTACCATGGTCTACATGTCCCATGACGGTAACTATCGGCGGTCTGTGTTTAAGAACTGCGTCCGGATCCTCATCATTTTTAATTAATGTTTCTTCATATAAAGATACAACATTTATCTTGCAGCCATATTCTTCTGCAAGTAACTGAGCAGTTTCCGAGTCTATCTGCTGGTTAATAGTAACCATCATTCCCATACTCATAAGTTTGCCGATAAGTTCCGAAGCTTTTAAATTCATTTTTTTAGCAAGTTCGGAAACAGTAATTACTTCCATCATGTCAATTTTCTTAGGAATAGGATTTGTTGTATTTATTGTTTTCTTCTTAATTTGAAAATCTCTTTCTAATACACCTTCCCTTTTTTTCTGAAAATCTCTTTGTCTTTTATTTTTGGGTTTAAAAATCTTTTTTACTGTTTTCTGATTTTCTTCAGGAACCGGAGAACTATCATTACCACCAGGTTTGCTTCTATTAAAACGACCTGGAGAATTAGGTCCTGAACTGCCTTGAGGTCTCCCCTGATTATATGGGGGTCTGCTTCCTCCGGGACCGCCTTGAGGTCTTCCTTGGGTATAGGGAGGTCTGCTTCCTCCGGGACCGCCACCGCCTTGCGGACGCCCCTGATAGGGAGGCCTGTTTCCCTCGGGACCGCCCTGAGGACGCCCCTGATAGGGAGGTCTGTTTCCCTCGGGACCGCCCTGAGGACGCCCCTGATAGGGAGGTCTGTTCCCATCGGGACCACCTTGCGGACGCCCCTGATAAGGGGGTCTGCTGCCGTCAGAACCGCCTTGCGGACGCCCCTGATAAGGGGGTCTGCTGCCGTCAGGTCCGCCTTGCGGACGCCCTTGGTTATATGATGGTCTGTCATAACTACCTTGGGTTTTTGGCCGTTGTTCCCGGGAGTCTGTTGTTCTATCATTAGAAACCGGTCTTCCATGTAACGTACCTACTCGTGTTCCTGCTGGACGAGGTTGATTAGAACGATAATCATTTCTACGTGAAGCAGTATCCTGGGTACGTTGTCTGATATGAGTTTTATCCTTTGCCTCTGATACTTCTTTTCTTACAGGAGTTTCAGATTTGGTTTGCTGTCCACTCGTATCATGAATTTTTTTCTCTGATTTTTCAGCGGTAACTGAAGGATCTGTATTTAACTCAGCAGTATCTCTTTTGGGAGTTGATGACTGAATTGTTTCTGAACCGGATGAATCCCTTTGGGTATCTTCAGTTTTAAATGCTGTTGTTCTTTTAACAACAACTTTTTTCTTTTTAACAACTACTATACGTTTTTTTTCAACCGGTTTATCATCTTCTACAGGTTTTATAGGACTTGTTACGGGTTCCTGAGTTTTTCTGCTATGCTTAATTAAAGTTGCTTTTGGTTTTTCAACCTTGTTTTCTTCAGCCATTTTCCTTCCTGATCTTATTCTTCCTCTACATTGTCTTCTTCAAAACTTAACCCAACACCGCAGTTTGGGCAAGATGTCATGTCGTCAGTTAAAGAATATCCGCATTCAGGACACTCAAAAGTTTCTTCATATTCTTCTTCAGACTCTTCAGCTTCTTCTTCAACTATATCTACATATTCGTTAATAACTTCATTTATTGTTTTTATATCATTTTCTGATAATCCGGGAAGTAAGGATAGGTCAGCATCGGACATATTAATATAATCCTCTATTCTGACTATTTCATTTTCTTCAAGAATACTAACAATTCTCTCGTCAACACCTGGAATATCATCAATATTAATTATCTCATCATCAGGTTCATCTGTGAATAAAGCATCAAGATCACGTCTGGATTCATGGGCAATATCCATTTCAAGAAACTGTTCTTCAGTTTTTACATCTATATTCCAATCAGCCAATCTGTTAGCAAGACGAACATTCAATCCCTGTTTTCCAATAGCTAATGATAGTTGATTTTCAGAGACCACAGCTAAAGCCGAACGTTTTGCTTCATCTAAAATATAGACCTGTTTGACTTCTGCAGGCGAAAGGGCATTCTTAATGAAAAGAGTTGGATCTGTTTCATATTTTAAGACATCAATTTTTTCGCCTTCAAGCTCACGAACTATTGTTTGTATGCGGATACCTTTTAGTCCAACACATGCTCCAACAGGATCAATATCATCTCTGTTTGAGTACACTGCCAATTTAGTACGATATCCAGGTTCTCTGACAATTTTATATATCTCAATTGAGTTATCATAAAGCTCAGGAACTTCCAGGTCGAACAATTTCTTAACAAAATCAGTATGTGTTCTTGAAAGCATTATCCTTAAACCTGAAGGGCTTTTCTCAACACTATAAATTAATGTCTTAACTCTATCATTTCTCCGATAAATTTCACGTGGAGACTGGAATCTTTTGGGTAAAATGCCCTCAGTTTTTCCAAGATCAATAAATATATCACCATTTTTATCACGTTGATAATACCCAATGACCATTTCCCCCTCTTTACCCTTAAATTCAGAATATAGAGTATCTTTTTGAATTTCACGTAATGTTTGTTTAGCTTTCTGTTTAGCACTCTGTACCGCAATTCTATCAAAACTTTTAGGGTCTATTTCAATAAGAAGTTCATCTCCAACTTCACACTCATCATTTAAAAGTAATGCTTCTTCCAGTGAAAGCTCAAGAACATCGTCTTCAACCTCTTTTACAATAATCTTACGTGAGTAAAGAGTTACTTTATCACCATCATTATCGAATTTTACAACTGCATTTTCAGATGTGCCGTATCTTCTTTTATATGCAGCAAGAAGAAAATCTTCAATGGTCTGTAAAATTAATTCTTCTGAAACCCCGCGGTCAATAACAAGGCTTTTTATTACAGCACTTAACCCTGTAGCCATTATTTCTTTTCCTCCCAAACAACTTCCAATTTCGCTTTCTTAATAAAAGTATATGGTATTTCAATAACATTTTTATCTTTATTTGCATATTGCTCTAATATCAAAATTTCTTTATCAAGTTTTTCATTAGAAATCTTTCCCGATACCCAATCAGAAATCCTTTCATCATAAATTTTCACATTTTCACCGGTAAACAATTCAAACTCATAAAAATCCTTAAAATTACGCTGTAATCCCGGTGTTGAAACTTCAATTTGCAAATCTTTATTATTTACCACTAGTTCTAGACGCGGTTCAAGTAATTTATGAACCTTAGTACAATCATCAATAGTTGTTATACGACCTTGTGCTTTTATTACAACTCGTATCTGTACTGAATTATGCTGCTCACTTTCGCTGATATCAACAAGAATTAATCCGATCTTTTCAATTAAAGGAGCTGACTCGATAAACAATCTGTTTTCTCTAATTTTATTTTTCAACATCACCCCATAAAAAAAGAGCCGAATTACTCGACTCCTCAAAAAATATTTTTTTATTGGAATTTAATATATATATAACAGTAATAGTTCAATAAGTCAATCCATTGCCAAGGTGATTGCATGAATAGGTACTTTAAGTGTATCAATAATCACCGCAGCAGCTGATTCAAGTGTCGCTCCAGTTGTAATAATGTCATCTATAAGTAGAATCTGATATACCTCAAAAGTTTGTAAATCCTTTAATACTTTATTTAAAACTTCAGAATCAAGAGAATATTTATTTCTTGTTTGAGAAATTCTTTGAAATTTATCCAGTTTTTTTTGCTGCTTATGCTTCTTTCTCTGCTTAAGCAGTTTATGAACAACAATTCGATCATGCTTAATCCAATTAGCAATCTCTAAAACCTGGTCCCATCCACGTTTTTTAATATTTTTTGGATTACCTGGAATAGGTATAAGTATTATATGATAACTAAAATCACCTAAAGCTTTAAGAATGTATTCAGAAAAAATACCTTTCAATTGTATTAGATTTCTAAATTTATAATAGGTAATTAGTTCTTTAATAATTCCTGTATAAGAAAAACAGGTATGTTTCTTTTCAATATATGAATTTGTTTGATCAGAACAATTCACACATTTATCGTTTGATAAAATAGGAGAGCAACAATGCGGACAGTTATTCTTAAACAAATTACCTAAAAATTGCTGATTTAGAAGCTTTTGACATTTTTCACATAAAATATATAAATTATTATCCTCTTGCATTGAATTTTCTGAACAGAGAATACAAATGTTATTAAAATTCATACTAGATATAACTTATTTATTCAGAGTTTTTATTCAAAGAGTTCTTTAATTCATATAAAAATGTTAAGGCTTCTCTCGGAGTTAATTCGTCAACATTCAACGTCTCTATCTGATTTATTATTTTCTCATAGTGCATGCGCATCGTTTCAATATAATCATTAGCCGGTTCTTCAGAAAAAAGATTATCTAAATCATTTTGCAGACTCTCAACATCCTGGATTTCATGTTTAGCATGTATTTTCTGGTAGTTTTCAGCAGACTTTAATACACTCAGTGGTAATCCTGCTAACCTAGCTGCATGTAATCCGTAAGATGAAGATGTATTACCTTTACATATTTTATTAAGAAAGACTATTTTCCCATCTGTTTCAAGAACTTCCAGATATAAGTGCTGGGAATCTTTGTTCTTGAAAACAGTAAGCTCATGGTAATGGGTAGCAAACAGTGTTGCTGCAGCAATAGTTATAAGTTTTTTCATTACAGCAAACGCTATTGAAACCCCATCCTGTGTGCTGGTACCCCTACCTACTTCATCCATAATAATAAGACTGTTTCTTGTAGCGTTTCTCAATATATAGGCTGTTTCCATCATTTCAATTAGAAAAGTAGATTCCCCTCTTGCCAGATTATCAGTGGCTCCAACTCTGCAGAAAATTTTATCGTGAATTCCCATGGCTGCACTATCAGCCGGCACATAGGAACCAATATGTGCTAATAAAACAATTAGAGCAGTTTGACGTAAAAATGTTGATTTTCCTGCCATATTGGGCCCAGTTATAAGTGCAAATTTTCCTGCTTCAGAAGAACAGTCAAGTGAGTTTGAAACAAATTCTCCAGGCGGTAAGTTCAGTTCAACAACCGGATGTCTTCCGTTTATTATCTGCAATGTAGAATTTTCTAAAAATACTGGTTTGCTATACCCATTTTTTACAGCAGAAAAAGACATCGATTGAAAGCAATCAATGTTTGAGAGACATTCACTTAATTTTAGAAGAGATTCAATTTTACCTGTACAGAGAGAAAGAATTTCCTGATAAATAGAGCGTTCAAGCAGTTCTGCTTCCTGATAAGAAGATTGTATCTTCCTCTCGAGGGCAGTAAGTTCATCAGTTGTATAACGCTCACCATTTACCAGTGTTTGCTTTCTATGAAAATAATCCGGGACTTTGTCCGAATGTAGTTTTGAAACTTCGATATAATAACCAATAATTTTATTATATTTAATTTTAATTTTTGGAAGAGATGTTTCCTGAATCAATTTATTGGAATAATTATCCAAGAACGAAACTGTATGTGTTTTGATGTTTCTCAGTGTATCTAATTCTGAATTATATCCATCTTTTATAACTTTCCCCTCAGAGAAGGGACCGTTAACATCCTTATTAATGCTTTTATCAATAGAGATTTGCAGTTCGAAAAGTTCTTTTAGTCTCTCTTCACTAACTATATTTAACATAAAGTTATTCACTATTTCAGATAAAGAGATTATTTTTGCGGTATGCTCAATAGTAGAACTAATTGAGATCAGATCTTTCGGAGATGCTTTCTGCAGTGATAACCGGGCACATAATCTTTCAATATCAAGAACAGAACTTAACTCTATTCTAATTTTATTTTGCAATATTTGATTGTGATAAAATAAATCTATATATGTATGCCGCTCTTCAATTTTTTCAATAGAATTAAGGGGTGATAATAACCATTTTCTTAAAAGTCTGGTTCCTGCAGAAGTTTTTGTCTGTTTTATAGATGAAAAAAGTGTATATTTTTCAGTATTATCATGCAAATTCCTCACAAGTTCCAGATTCTTTTGCGTTGATTCATCTAAAAGGAGATTTTCACTATCATTTTCTTTTTTAATAGTATTCACATGAATTAAAGATTTTTTTGAAGTATGAGACAGATACGTATAAAGAACTCCGGTTGATTTTAATGTCTTATCATTTTTCTCAAAACCAAAATGCTGCAGTGATAGAGTTTTAAAATGTTTTTCTAATAATTCCTCAGATTGAGAGATATCAAAATGCCAATCAGGATATCTCGTTATCATTGTCCATTCATGCTCAACTGCACGGCGAAAATTTTCATCCTCAAAATATAAAGATTCCTGAATAAGTATTTCAACAGGCTGCAATCTAGTGATATATCTTTTCAGACTCTCATAATTTGTTTCTTGTTTCACTAAGGCAACTACAAACTCACCAGTTGATAAATCTGCATAAGATAGAGAAAGTTGTATACCGATAGCAGCAACTGCTAAAATATAGTTATTTTTACCTGAAATAAGTAAATCGTCATCAACAACTGTTCCAGGTGTAATAATTTGAACAACTTCTCTTTCTGCTAATCCTTTTCCATTCTCCGGTAATTTTGTCTGTTCGCAGATAGCTATTTTTTTTCCAGCCTCTAGAAGTCTTCTGATATAACTTTTAGCTGCATGATAAGGAATCCCGCACATCGGAATTCCATGCCTTGCTGTTAACGTAAGATTAAGTATTTGGGATGCTTCTTTGGCATCATCCAAAAACATTTCATAAAAATCGCCCAGTCTGAAGAAAACAATTTCTTCAGTATAAAGACTTTTAATGTCTTTATACTGACGCATCATAGGAGTTTCACTCATAAAAACAACAAACCCCTAGTAAATACTTGTGGTAA
>JADHUD010000106.1 GCA_016784705.1 Spirochaetia bacterium
TGCCGCTGCCCCTTAATAGTAAGAACATTGGAAGCAACCGAAAGCGTAATGTCCTCTTTCTCCTGACCAGGAAGCTCACAATAAATCCGGAATTCCCCCTGTTCCTCAACAACATCTATGGGGGGGGGAAACACTACGGTCGAATAAACCTGTCTCAGCAGGAAGACGGTCAACATCGAAGAATTGATTAATCTCTTCCTGCAGCCTTCGCATGGTTTCCCATGGATCATACAGATCGTTGTCTCTCCATCGTACAATTGCCATAACTGCACCTCCTGAAAAATATTTATTTATAAATAATTACGCATAAATTATGCCAAATTCTCTATACTATGTAAAATATATAACGAGCCGTTATTTGGCTCTATATACTTCAAAATTTACCTTATGGCTTCTCTGGGATGTGGGGTTCTATCATCTTTTGGGTAAATTACCGTATAATACTTACACACCCTACAGGGCGCCTACACATTCAATGAGTCATATTGACACAATGCTGCTGCTGGGATTAATCCCGACTGTTTCCAATCGACATTTTGCACTAATCAGAATCCAGACTAAAGACATTCCTTTTACGCCCCTTAGGTTCATCCTTAGTTGATAAGTGTATAGGTTGATCTTTCAAAATTATTAATTTTGAAAGAACCAAACGTGTATTCTGTTTTTTGGGACTAAACATTTCTTCAAATTTTCCGTATGGTGTAGCAATGAAATTTGTATTCGCGTGCGTTCATATCCAACAGTCATCCCGGTCTGTTCCTCTTGGTGCAGCAGCAATAGCAGCTAATGTTAAAAAGCATTTCCCTGAAGAGATTGAAATTGTAATTGTAAACTGCTATCTTACCGACCCCATTACTCTTCATATAGAGAAAATTGCCGAACATAATCCTGATTTTCTTGGGATATCTATATATTTATGGAACCGGGAAATCTCTTTGGAAATAGCTTCCCGAATTAAGCACTCTTTTCCAGATTGTACTATTATGGTTGGCGGCTCAGAACCCAGTGCCAGACCGGAATTCTATGCAGAAAACCCGAATATAGATTTTGTGTTTAGCGGAGAGGCTGAAGACCTGATTATACCGGTGCTTAAACAGCTGCTGGATAAAAGCAGAGCACCCACAACACTGCGCATACTCGGGCCGGGCAGCCCCCCCGATCTTACAAACCTCCCCTCACCCTATCTGGATGGAACTCTACCATTAGAAAAATATACTGGGGTGCTCTGGGAATTGTCACGGGGATGCCCCTTCAGGTGTTACTTCTGCTTTGAATCCAGAGGCCATAACAGTATCCGCAGATTTTCTGAAACTCGAATAATTGCAGAGCTTGAGCAATTTTATAAGGCAGATATTTCAGAAATTTTTATATTGGATCCAACCTTCAATTATCATAAAGAAGAGGCAAAGAAATTGCTCAGACTGCTTGCAGAGAGAGCCCCCGAAATTCACTTTTCATTGGAAATACGGGCTGAATTTCTGGATGAAGAGTTAAGCAATCTGTTTGCCGATATTTTCTGTACCCTGCAGATAGGCCTGCAGAGTATTCACCAGAAAGTCTTGAAAAGTATAAACAGAACGTTTAATCAGGAGATTTTTACCGAAAAAGTTTTCCTGCTTCATGAAGCAAATGTTGCATACGGATTTGATTTAATCTATGGACTGCCCGAAGACACTTTGTCGGGATTTCTTGAGAGTCTTGACTACTCCTTCAGTCTGGTGCCCAATCATCTGGATATTTTCCCTCTGGCTGTTCTTCCGGGAACAGAGCTTTTTCACCGTGCAGATGCTTACCGCCTCAATTACTCTTCTGCTGACTCATGGATTGTAACCTCTACTCCCGGCTTCTCAGAAGCTGATATGGCAAAAGCAGAAAAAATTGCCGAAGCAGTAGATCTATTTTATAATCAAGGGAAAGCCGTTTCGTGGTTTGATATTATTCTTCCTACTACGAACCTGCAGCCCTCGGAATTTTTTACCTTTGCCGCAAACTGCTTGCCGGAAATTCCTGCTGACATCGATCCCTTTACATTCCAGGTTGAAGTAATTACAAAAATCTTTACAAAACTCAACATATCGGTGTTTATTGACCTGACAATCGATTTTATGAACTACTTTTGGATAACCAACAACTTATCTCATACCGGTACAGACAAGATGGCTGCAGTAAAAATTACAGACAGACTGAAGCTGAATGATTCAATTGCTATTGCAGAGTTCACCTATAACCCTCTCGAGATTATTGATTTGTGTGAACAGGGAACAACTCAATTAGCTGATATCCTGGATTTATGTGAAAAAGAACAAACGTATCTGGCATTTTCTATTGAAGAGTCAGAATTTGCGATCTATTTTGCATCCTTTGAAGAGTATGAATTCCTGCAGGCTGCGCTTAATAGAGATAGAAGATGTTATATATCCTATATAGATAACCCTGAAAACAGTAAATCAGTGGAAAATATGGTAAAGGCCGGGCTGCTGCTTTGACAAAAACACTGGTTCTCTTCGGTTCAGCACGTAAAAATGGCGAAACAAAAGCCATGCTGAATCTGCTGCTTGAATCTCTTGGAGACAAAGCGGGGGATGTGAAAATTATTGACGCTTATCAGACTGAGATTCAGCCCTGTATTGATTGCCGCTGCTGCTGGGAATATCGCGGCTGTTCAATTAATGATGAAATGCAGGAAATTTACGAAATGATTGATAAGGCTGATACAATCATCATTGCTGCACCGGTATACTATTACTCGGTCCCGGGAAAATTGAAGATACTTATCGATCGTCTGCAGGTATATTGGGCAGGTATTCCCCGAGGCGATAAACCTGAAAATATGAGCAGAAGAGGTATAGGGCTGCTTACCGGCGGAGCTCAGCCATTTCCCAATCAGTTCTTCGGTGCTGAATTAGTCTTGAAAGGAGTCTTTGCAGCTGTAGCAGCAGAGAATGTAGGGATTATCACTTTCTCAGAGACCGATACCAAGAGTGTTAACAAGAGTGCCGAATTAAGAGACGCTATATTCAAGTTAGCGGATAAATTTCCTGATCATCAAATTTAATTATTCCACATTCCACGTTACTCTACAGCTATTTCTTTGCAGCAGCCCGTGTCATGCGGTCATTTGCCGCAACCCCGATACCTTTATCAGGAAATCGTTCAGCAACAATCATTGTAAAGTGCATACCATCAACCAGACGGAGGGTCTGATACAACATAGCAGCAGCACTTCTCAGATCTCCATCAGGGCTGAGCGCAAATACACTGCCCCTGAAAATTTCCTCTGAGGGCTGCAGTACTATAATTGCTATATGCTCATCATTACAGAATTTCAAAGGAGTATCTGTTACTACCAAAGGCGTCGACGGAGCATAGTGTGAAGGCAGCAGGCCCGGGCTTGCCATATGATTTTCAGAAAGTTCACCCCTATCAGCCACAGAACCGATTACCTGTTCAATTTCCTCTTTGGTTATTCCACCAGGGCGTAATATTACCGGTTTCTCTCCCACAAGAGTTAACACTGTAGATTCCACTCCTACCCGGCAAGCCCCCCCATCAATTAGCACCTCATATCTGCCCGATAGTTGTTCAGCAACGTGCTTTGCGGTAGTCGGACTCGTTTTCCCAAATACATTTGCACTAGGAGCAGCAATGGGAGTTCCTGCCTGCCTCAGCAGTTCCAGTGCCAGGGGGTGCTGCGGCATACGTACAGCAACTGTCGATCCGCCAGCTGTTACAATATCAGGAACTGCCGGAGATTTTGGTAAAACCAGAGTCAGCGGACCTGGCCAGAATGCATCTATCAACTTTACAGCAGATTCCGGTATTGAGCTGGTCAATTGTTCCAATTGTTCAAGGTTATGCACATGGACAATTAACGGATCATTGAGCGGCCGTTTTTTTGCAATAAAAATCCCGGCTGCTGCGGTCTCGTTCAGAGCATCTGCGCCTAGTCCGTACACAGTTTCAGTAGGAAACGCAACAAGTTTTCCGTCTTTCAATGCCTGTGCTCCATCCCGTATTGCTTCCTGCAGCGTCTTTCGCGGATCAGGATGTTGAATTATCCATTCCGCAGCTGCCGCAAGGGTATGAAATACCGGTTTATCCAGAGGTACTTCATTGATATGCCTTAATCCGTGTCCGGTAAGCAGGTAGAGGCCGAATACTCCTTCGGCTTCACCAGTAAGAACATCATGAGGATGGTCTCCAATCATATAGGATCTCTGCAGATCAAGGTTATATTTCTCAGCAGCTTCAAGAACAAAATAAGAGTTCGGTTTAATACAGTCACAATTATCAGCCCGGTCATGCGGGCATACATACCACTCCTCAATGATGATACCTTCTGCATTAAGTTCCCTGCTCAGGGCTTCGTTTACTTCTGCGATCTGTTTACATGAAATCAGTCCGCTAGCTGCTGCACCCTGATTCGTGATAACAAACAGGAGAAACTGCTTCTGCAGGCTAAGCAGGGTTTCAATAGTATCATTGAACAGCACTATTTGATCAGGTGAACTAATGATACCGGCATCCTCTATCAATGTGCCGTCCCTGTCCAGAAATACGGCCGGTCTGCTTTCAGAAATATTTAATGGCTCTGACATTCCTGTATATCTCTCTTTAATCCTAATCCTAATCCTAATCTTTTCAGCTTTTAAAATTTACATTTTCAACGTACGTATATCATATCAATCCCGCACACAAATTCCAACTCTCTTTTATCCAGATAGAAATCTGCAATGAAAGGTATCAATACCCGGACATAAGCAAGGCTTATGTCTTAGGCAAGCGGCTCACCGTAGGTGAGCTTGGGACCCAGAACCGCTTCAGCGGTTCTATTCCGCCCCAAGGGGCAGGGGTATGTTTCCTTGCGTTCTCGGCTCTCACTCGGAAATGGAACCAACTTGTTGGTTCCGCTTCTCTCGTTCATTTGAGAATCAACTTTTGTCCGGATATTTTCTGCTTTTTACCGCTGACCGTTTTTTCCTTATCTTTTGTATCAGTGAATAGAGGCCGAACAACAAAAGTACCGCAATAATGATATAGATATACCAGGGAAGATTATGTCCCCAGAAAAGTATATAGATATAGGGTACCACCGAGAGAATAAGAAAAATGGTCAGCCAGAATCTAAACTGTTTTTTATCTCTAGCTGCTGCTGAACGGATAAGACGATACAGTGAGTAATAGTAAGGATACGTTAAAAATATGGAAAGAATAATAAAAACCCAGGGATTGATTCCATACTTTTCATTAATAAATGCGACCTTATCCAGTACAAATGTGTATATATTCTCAAACATTGCAGAGAGTATATAATGATCCCGGCAAAGAAGTCTATAAAGAGCCTTCCATATCCCGCAAACTGTCAGCTGCCTGCTGCAGAAAATCCTCTTTCCCGAAACTGCCTGATTTCAGTACTAACAGCAGCGTCTCTTCTTTTGTAAATCCGAACATACTGGGTATACCCGGGGATACCTCCCTGACTATCAGCATCTTTCTCACCTTCAGACCACCGGCAATTGCTGCCGAAGTATCTCCGCCGGCAACAACAAGTTTTCTGAAACCAGTTCTCTTCTTAATCAATTCAGTAATTCTGAACAGAGATGCAGATATCCTTTTACCTGTCATCTTATTAGACATTCCATACACCTGCCCGATAATTCTTGTATTCTCCACTCTGCCTGCTGTATACGAGGTATAAATGAGAACATCATTACCCCCGGCGATCAATTCTGACGCCTTTGCAGCAATATCCTCAATCTCCTGTGTAAGATCAGACTCATTGAAAATCAGCTCGGTATGAAATTCAAAAACTGCACAATTGATACTTTTCATATAAGAGATCTGGTCTCTGGTCTGATCGGTAAGACTTCCTGATATCAGTAATACTCCACAGGAGTCTGTAATCCTCTGATTGTGCTTTACCCGTTCTGGAGGTACGGATTGCCCCCTGTTATAGGCTTTCGGAAGCTCCTCCCCTATTGCAGAACTGCCGCATATATTCAACTCACTTTTCACAGCTTCTGCCACCAGAGCAAGATCCTGCTGATTCCTGATATCAAAAATAATATATGCAGAAAACTCTTTCAGCCTCTTTATCTCCTCCTCAACTGCGGCCAGTCCTTTGTCGAGAACAGATATAGTTACATTACTTATAGATCTTTCAGACTGTCCTGCAATAATCTCTTTTAACGATGAGACTTTCATTGGATGTATCGGATCATTCCTGAATTGCGTATCACTTAGCTGTACTCCATTCACGTAGTGAATCCCCTCAACCGTTGTCCGACCATTTTGGGGAAATGCGGCAATGACCATAGAACAGGATATACCCAGGACATCCTGCATGGCATCAAATTCAGCACCGATATTTCCTCTGAAAACTGAACAGGTTTTATTGAAATAAACATCGCAGGATATTGATTTCAGGATATTCAAAGCATTCCGTACCTTGTCTGCGGCTGTATCGGCTCTGTCAAATCGGCTGTCTGTATCAATTATGATAACATCAAGACCATCAACCTCTTCCGCTTTAATAGCTGTATGTTCCAAAGCTGTCAGGGGAAAAACTGCTGAAGCATATCCGCCCTTTGTAAATGTAATACCTATATCATTCGCACCGGTTATATCATCGGCCACAACTCCTACTCTTTTCTTCAAAATGCGGGTTGTCCCAGGTAAGTTTGTGAGCATCGTCAATTCTCCTTCAATGGGGCATCCTATCATATTTTTATGAAAGCTGTGAAGATTTCTGCCTTACATTGCCGATATCCTTGATTTATTCCAAAAGCTCTGATACCAATATTGGTATGAAAAACAATCTGCAGGCTGCATCCGGAAAAAAACGTACGTTTTCAGCTCATACAGTACTCCTCTCCGGATATCAAGTAGTGCTTACACGCAAAAAAATTAAACATATCCACCTGAGAATCTGCCCTCCTGATGGTGAATTGCGGCTATCTGCCCCTCTGCATATCAGTTTAGAGACTATTGAAAAATTTATTACATATAAACTGCCTTGGATTGAGAAAGCGGTTGATACAATGCAAACCCGCAAGCAGATAGCAATCCCCAACTATAAAGATGGGGAACTTCACTACTTTCTTGGACAGCCTTATACCTTGAAAATTACCGAGTTTGCCGGAGCTAATGGAATCAAGCTGCACAATGATTTTGTAATGGAAGTCCTGACCATAAAAACAGCATCTTTTGAACAGGTGGAAAAAATTCTCTTTACCTGGTACAGGAACGAGTTGAGGCGTTTGATTCCCGATCTGCTAACTAAATGGGAACCCCTGGTAGGGGTATATGCACTTGAATGGAGAATAAAAAGGATGAAAACCCGTTGGGGGTCATGTAATCCGGCAAAAAAACGAATATGGTTGAGTCTTGAATTGATAAAAAGACCTGCTGCCTGCCTTGAGTACATACTTGTTCACGAATTAACCCACCTGCTGGAACCTTCCCATAAACCTCATTTTTATTCTCTGTTAACCTCATTCATGCCGGATTGGCATGAAGCTGATACATTACTTAAAGAGTTTGGACACAAAATCAATACTAGAGACATGCAGCCTGATATCAGGAACAGGGCTTAACGTAAAAAGCTGCCGCTGTCAGCATCAAGATAGAGTACTGCAGATTGATGTCTCCTCAATATTGAAGCAGGACATGCTTCCTGTACTGGTCCCAACAAGGTATTCTTCACTGCAGGCATTTTCAGCAAACCAGGTACTACACATACCAAATTATCAACTTTGGTGAGTGCCGGAATTGTCAGCGTTACAGCCTGCTCAGGCACATCACTTAATGTTGAAAAACATCCGTCATTTACCTGCTGCATCCGGCAGGCAGTATCCAGTGTTACCACTTTC
>JADHUD010000107.1 GCA_016784705.1 Spirochaetia bacterium
GATTGTGTGAAATAAGCTCGGATTTTTCTTCTATGGAGCAGGAGGAAAAAGGTTTTTCGGTAAAGGGGGTGTTATGTATAATCGGGCGTCCCCGTATAATTTTCTCTCTATTCTGAAAGGGGATAATCTCTCCTAATAATACCTTCACTTGCTCAGCAATTGCCGGTGAAGCGGTAAGCCCCGGGCTCTCAATACCCGTAAGATTAATGAAACCGGGAATGTCGGGACGTGATTCGATTATGAAATCCCGAAAACCGCCCTCGCTCGGCGGAGCAAGTTTTGGCCGGATACCGGCAAAGCTCCTGATGAAATCGGATCCGCCCAAAGCAGGCAGCAGGTGATGCCCCTCCTCACGAAGTGTTTCCATAATTTCAATAGTAGTAGAAGAGTCTTCAGTATCCTCAATATATTCATTGGAGGGCCCAATAAGAATATTTCCAGCAACAGTATTGGTAAGATGTATTCCCAAACCGCTGCTGTGGGTACCGGGAACAGGGTAGATTAACAAATTAAGCGATTCCCGCAGCCTTTTATCAAGGACATAGTATTCTCCGCGGCAGGGGTATATCGTGTAATCATCAATTCCAACCATTTTAGCAATATCCACAGAACCCAGCCCTGCAGCATTTATAATAGTTTTAGCAGCATAGGAGATTGTCTTTGTCCCGGATTTGTCTGTACACCCGGCCTGCAGAAGGAAGTGGTCTCTCTGCCGTGAGAGATCAGGTTTATAAATTGAAGTAACTGTATGGTTGAATTTGAAAACTGCACCGTTTGCATAGGAACTCTCAGCCAATGCGATAGTGAACTCGTAAGGGCTGATAATACCAGTTGATGGGGTGTACAGTGCCGCTTTTCCCCTGGTACCCGGTTGGAGTAGGGTTATCTCATTTTTATCGATCAGTTGTATGCCCGGTACACCATTATCTACACCCTGCTTAAGCAGGGTGTTTAATGTGCGTATTTGTTCATCGGTAAATGCAACAGTTATTTTCCCGGATTTTTTGAAGGGAACCTTAAGTTCGCTGCTGAGATCTTCCATCATGCGGTTGCCAAGAACATTGTACTTAGCCCTGTTTGAGCCTGGTGTATAATGAATGCCTGAGTGCACCACACCGCTGTTTCTACTACTGATACCGAAACCTGTATCCGGTTCTTTCTCAATGACTAATACAGAGAGGTTTGTTTGTGCCAGAGTTCGTGCAATTGCACAGCCAATAACACCGGCACCTACAATAATTGTATCAAAAATTTTCATATCTTAACTAAATCCAATGTAAAAGATCAGCAGCAACAGTTATTTCTTTCACAACAGCAGGGATTTCCGTCCTCTTTATTATGACAACAACAGACATTTCCACCCTCAACAACCAGCAATCTGCCTTTTATCAGCATTTCGGTGCTCTTTTTTCTTGCAGATATCAGAATGTTCCCAAAAGTTTGCCGGGATACACCCATTTTTTCTGCAGCCTCTTTTTGATACAAACCCTCACTGTCCATAAGGCATAAAGCCTCAAGCTCATCAAGTGTCATTACTATTTTTTCAAGTTTTTTTACAGGAGTAAAAGCAGGTTTAAAAACAGTATAAGTTGGAGAGCATGATCGAACACGTCTCTGCATTTGATGTCGGGGCATTTCAGCCTCCTTGTATCAATTTTATCTACATATTAAAGCTTCATATTAACAGATTGTTGAGGAAATTTCAAAATGATTTTATTTTGAAATTTCGACGATTTGGTCAGAAGTTTGTATTTCAAATAAATAATTATATAATAATTATTTATTTGAATTTACAAGGCAAACTTCAAAAGCCAATTTCCAAAAATGCAAAGCATTTTGAAATTGGCTCTGTTCTGTCATTAAAAATATTTTTGAAAGAACCCTGCTATGTATATATGTATGTATAGATAGACTAGGATAGCATCATTTCTTATATGTTTGAATAACATTATGCATGTAATTTCTCAAAAACCGGTAGAATTCGCTATAAATGCTATTATTCTTCTAGAAATCTCCTGTTTGCAGGTTTCTGACATCAAGGTATAATAGAGAAATGAAAACCGAAAAAGGATTTATTCTTACGCGTCATGCAGTAGACCGAAACGGATACTGTGAACTTCACTACTACGGCAGAGGTGATTCAGGTCCATTCAGAATTGTTATTACACCGCATACGCCGCTCTTTTTTGTAAGAAAAGATACTGCAGCAATTCCTCCTCTTTCCGGGATGAACCGTCGGGAGATTCCCTTGGAATCTTTTGAACATGCTAAGGTTGATGCCCTATATTTTAAAACCCTGAATGATTACTACAATGCAAAGAAAGAACTTCGTGAACACCGGATAACAACCTATGAATCTGATGTACGCCCCGCAGACAGGTATATAATGGAAAGGTTCATCAATAGCAGTGTTGAAATTAGCGGTAAGCATCATAAAGAGGGACCGCTTACGGTTTGGATTAATCCCCGGATGCAGCCGGTAGAATACTCCCCGGAATTCAGATGGCTTTCAATCGATATCGAAACCGGTCAGACAGACCCGGACTTTTTGGGTGCTGAAACTACCTTTTCAGCTGAAAATTCAACTCTTTATTCCATAGCTATGCACGGAACTTTCACGGACCAGGAGCTGAAAAAAGTTTTTGTAGTGGGAGATACTCCTATTTCCGATAGGAATAAAAAAACAGCTGAATCAAATGAGATAGTGATACCTAGTATTCTTCCAACAGAGAGAGATATACTGCGCGCTTTTATAAATGAGCTCAATGTATGGGATCCTGACCTGATAATCGGCTGGCATGTTATTGGATTTGATTTGAAATTTCTTATTGACCGGTGTGCACAGCTTAAGATTCCCTTCTCAATTGGACGGGGAACCAGAGCTGTCAGAGTAACAGCAAAGCGGAGCGGAATATTTTCAGCCGATATTGAAGGCAGGGTGGTTATTGACGGTCCGCAAAATATGAGAATGGGGTTTTTCAGATTTGAGGACTTTACCCTGGAGACAGTTGCTCAGGAAATTCTCGGCAAAGGCAAAGATATAAAGCCGGATGAGGAGAAGGTACAGGAAATTACCCACAGATTTCTCTATGATAAAGAGGCTCTTGCCCGCTATAACCTTGAAGACTGTGTACTTGTTACCGAGATTTTTAAAAAAACCAGCCTTATAGAGCAGATTAAAGCACGCAGTCTCATAACCGGACTGACCATGGATCGGATAAGTATGTCAGTGGCATCGTTCGATCATATAATGCTCCCTGGAATGCATAGAAAAGGATTTGCCGCACCTGAAACAGAAGATATATTTTCTGATGCCCATGCTGCAGGAGGATATGTCTTTACCTCAATGCCGGGATTGTATCACCACGTAGCAGTACTCGATTTTAAAAGTCTCTATCCCACTATTATCCGCACTTTTTCCATCGATCCTTACTCCAGACTCAGTGCAGACACTGATACGGTTACTACTCCCAATGGAACAAAGTTTTCCAAAAATAATCATATTCTTCCTGAATTTCTCAAGCATCTTATGGAAAAGAGGGAGGAGGCAAAGAGACGCCATGATTCATATCTCTCTACAGCAATAAAGATCCTGATGAACAGTTTCTATGGGGTTATGGGCACAACCGGCTGCAGGTTTTATCATGCAGATCTTCCCGCGGCTATTACCGAAACCGGCCAATGGGTTCTGAAGAGTACAGCAGAATTTATTCGTACATTGGGATATACGGTGATTTACGGGGATACAGACTCGGTCTTTGTTGCACTTAAAGAGACTGAGCAGCAAAACCCTGAGTTGGCGGGCTGTGCCCTTGCGGAGCAGGTGAACACCTATTTCAGCCGGAAAATCAACGATGAGTTCGGTGTGGAATCAATTCTGGAGATGGAGTTTGAGAAATACTATGAAAAGTTTTTCCTTCCGGCGAAACGGTCTTCAACAGAAGGTTCGAAAAAGCGGTATGCGGGATTATTAGCAGATGGAACGATCGAGTATAAAGGGCTTGAAGTTATACGTTCAGATTGGACGGAACTTGCTAAACAGTTTCAGCAGGAGCTTTTTTACCGATTTTTTCAAGAACAGGAGCAGGAGCTGCGGTCTTGGATAAAACTTTTTGTTAAAAGTCTGTGGGATGGGGAGATGGATAATCTGCTGGTTTATCGTAAACGGCTGAGAAGAAGTGCTGAGCAGTATGAAAAAACCACTCCGCCTCATATAAAGGCTGTTCGAATGCTTGACCCCCTGGGTATCAGGCATTTGCGGGAGATCAGTTATATAATGACTTCCAACGGGGCAGTCCCTGTCGGGATGGAGCCGAAAGATATTGATTACCGTCACTATATTGAGAAGCAGATTAAGCCGTTGGCTGATGGTGTGCTGTTTGCAATGAATGATAGTTTTGATGCTATTATTGACGGGCGGCAGCTGGAACTTTTTTCTTAAGACTTTATTAAGAAAAAGATTAAAAAAGAACAAATTAGTTCACAAAAAGCATTGACATCATCAACAACACGCGATAAGTTGTTTATATAGAACAAAAACGATAGAAAACGTTCATAAGAAACCATGTGTAAGTAAGAGCTGCCGCGGAGGTGCAAAGATGTCATCAGGGCACATTCCTGCAGACAGACAAAAATTAATTACAGAGCAAATTAGAACGCAGGGTATAGTGCGTGTAAATGAGTTAAGTGAACTGCTTAATGTCTCTGTTCTTACTATCCGCAGAGACCTGGATCAGCTGGAAAAACAGGGACTTCTTGAACGGACTCATGGGGGTGCTGTACTTAGACAGTCAATGTCGGTCGAATCACTGTATTCTCAGAAAGAGCAGGTGAACAAGACCGAAAAAGAGTTAATTGCTCTTACCGCTGCAGCACTTATCGACGATGGCGATATGGTGATAATAAACAGCGGATCTACTACTCGGGCTGTTATTGAGGCTCTGAAGAGTAAAAAAATAACTATTATTACCAATAATATTGGCGCCGCACAAATTGCAGATGAAGCAGCCTTTGACCTTATTTTTATCGGCGGAAGTTACCGTCCGCAATCCCGATCGGTTACCGGAGATGTCGGCTTGCAGGCTTTGGAAAGAATTTATGCAAATAAGGCTGTAATCGGGGTTGATGGATTCAGTTTGACTTATGGCCTAACTACCCCTGTAATGCAGGAAGCGGAGATAACCAGGAAAATGATTGAGAAAACGGTAGGATCAGTTATTGTGGTTGCTGACAGCAGTAAAATTGGAGTTATATCAAATTTTAAAACAGCGGATCTGAAAAGAATAGATTATCTAATTACTGACCGTGGAGCAGGCCACATCTTATCAGAAGAGGAGCTTCATCAGGCAGGCGTTAAGCTGCTTTTTTCCAAAGAACAGAAATGCTGATCCGGTTACTGCCGGATTTCACGGGCTATAATTTTTTATAGTTCTACACAAGAAAGGAGGCTGTTATGGCTTATCAGGATGATTATAAAGATTGTGTTTGGGTAGAGTTTGAACTGCTTGAAAAATTTATGAAGGAAGCTCTGGTGCGGTCCGGAGTCCCGGATTCGGATGCTGATATTATCAGTGATGTATTAATAGCTTCAGACAAACGGGGAATTGATTCACATGGGATAGGCAGACTGAAACCCATCTATATTGATAGAATTGATGCCGGAATTCTTAATCCGGAAACAAAAATTGATATCGTAAAAGATGATAAAACAGCAGCTGTTTTAGATGGAAACAATGGAATGGGACATGTCGTATCAAAAAAAGCTATGGAAATAGCAATTGATAAGGCTAAAGAATTTGGTATGGGAATGGTAGCGGTAAGAAATTCCACACATTACGGAATTGCCGGATATTATACCCTTATGGCTACCGAAGCCGGAATGATCGGGATCACCGGCACAAACGCCCGGCCCTCTATAGCCCCGACCTTTGGTGTTGAGAATATGCTGGGTACCAACCCGCTTACCTTCGGGCTTCCCACCGATGAGGAATTTCCCTTTATTCTTGATTGTGCAACGTCGGTTTCACAGCGTGGAAAAATTGAAGTGTACGGACGTTCCGGGAAAGAACTTCCTGCCGGATGGGTAATTGGTAATGATGGTAAGACTCGAACTGATACGAAACAGATTCTTGTAGACCTGACAAAAGGTAAGGCTGCCCTGGCTCCTCTCGGAGGTCTGGGAGAGACAACTGGTGGTTATAAGGGATTCGGGTATTCAATGGTAGTGGAAATTCTCTCTGCTGCTCTTCAGGATGGCGATTTTCTGAAAAACCTGAATGGTTTTGACAAAGATGGCAAAAAAATTCCCTACCCGCTGGGTCACTTTTTCATAGCAATTGATCCTGAACGCTTCATGGGTTTGGAAACTTTTAAACGTATTGCCGGTACTATTTGCCGTGAAGTGAGAGCTTCCCAAAAAGCTCCGGGGGAAGAGCGCATATATACTGCAGGTGAGAAAGAGTATGTTGCATGGCAGTATCGTAAAGATCATGGCTGTCCAGTACCTCTATCTCTGCAGAAAGTTATGGTTGAGCTTCGGGATAGGTGGGATATGGATTACACCTTCGATTTTGAATAAATATTACTAAAGTAACAGGAGAATGAATAATGGATGAACTAAAAGAGAAAGCACTGAAGTATCACAGTATGAATGGAGTTCCCGGAAAAATTGAGGTTGTTCCGACAAAGCCTTGTCTGACGGCTGATGATCTTTCACTTGCCTATACTCCCGGAGTAGCGAAACCGGTTATGGAAATTGCCGCGAATCCTGAGGATGCCTACAAATATACTTCCAAAGGAAATTTGGTTGCAGTTATATCAAACGGTACCGCAATTCTAGGACTTGGAGATCAGGGTGCACTTGCCTCAAAACCAGTCATGGAGGGCAAAGGCGTTCTTTTTAAAAGATTTGCGGATATAGATGTATTTGATATTGAATTAGATACAAAGGATCCAAAAAAGATTATTGAAGTGGTAAAACTCTTAGAACCTACTTTCGGTGGAGTGAACCTGGAAGATATTAAATCTCCTGAATGCTTTGAGATTGAACAGACTTTAATAAAAGAGTGCAATATTCCGATTTTTCATGATGATCAGCATGGAACCGCTATTATATCTACAGCAGGAGTTCTGAATGCTTCTGAAATTATCGGGAAAAAGATGGAAGACTTAAAGATTGTTTTCAACGGTACCGGTGCAGCAGGGGTCTCCTGCAGTAAAATGTTTGTAGCTGCCGGTGCTAAACGGGAAAATATTATTATGTGTGATAGTAAGGGCGTTATCTATAAGGGAAGAGTTGAGCGGATGACACCTGAAAAGACAGATCTGGCGGTAGAAACTGAGGCAAGAACGCTTGCTGAAGCTATGGTTGGAGCTGATGTATTTATGGGGTTGTCAGTTGCTGACTGTGTTACACCTGAGATGCTTCTCTCCATGGCCAAAGATCCAATTGTATTTGCTATGAGTAATCCAAATCCTGAAATTGGATATGAATTGGCAGTAGCTACCCGGGATGATGTAATTATGGCTACGGGAAGAAGTGATTATCCAAACCAGATTAACAATGTCCTGGGTTTTCCCTTCATATTTCGAGGTGCACTGGATGTGAGAGCTACAGAAATTTCTGAAGGGATGAAGATGGCAGCGGCAAGAGCCCTGGCTGCTCTGGCAAAAGAACCTGTTTCAGAAGAGATCAGTGCTGCTTACGGCGGACGTAAATTTGCTTTCGGCCGTGATTATATTGTCCCGAAACCCTTCGATAAACGTGTTATAGAGTGGGAAGCAGTTGCTGTTGCAAAAGCAGCTTGTGAAGAGGGTCTGGCAAAATATCCTATTGAGGATTG
>JADHUD010000108.1 GCA_016784705.1 Spirochaetia bacterium
TGTCAGGCAATTTATTAGTATCGACCAGTTCATTCCGATAAAATACATCATTTCGCGCTTGTCCCAATTCTATTACATGCTTCGGTTTAACATGGAATGTTTCCGGATAATAGCTTGATACTGTCGGACTTGTTGAGAACAAATAATATTTTTTAAAATTTCCCAATTTTAAAATTAGTCTATTGATAATTCGTAATAGAATTTTTTTTTGGTAATATCTTTTATAATTTGATGACTTCCAATATGCGAAATTTACTTTTTTTAATCCAACGCCATGCCACGTATTTACAACTTTTGCACCACCAAGATTTTTTCCAAAAAAATCAGTAAAAGCACCGTAAGAACATATTGCCGTTGATGCCTTCATCTGTAGTTTTTTCCCCTCTTTGGAAAAGGCGTATTCACAAGGAAGTTCTCGAAATCTCATTTCTTTTAAAAGCTGTTTGCTCTTTGTTATCCAGTACACTTCAACGTCCGGGTCTTCCAATGCTCTTTCATAAAGATATTTTGGGTTTTCGGAATATAATAAACCTCTGTTTGAACCAAATAGTATTAAATTTTTCTTTCTTATACTCAGTTTGCTTAGAATTATTTTATAAAATACTTTTAGCCTTGCTTTTCTACGTTTTGATTCTTTTTTGTACATGATCATTTCCCTATGCTCTGTTTTATAAAGAGGTGATACAGTTTATAAATAGGTATAACATTTATTAATAATAACTATTATATCCCATTACAACTACTCAAGGCATTAATATTAACATTTAGATATTATTCTACAAAATACAATTATTTACAATATAAAGACACATGATGGTAATTAGCGATAAAAGTAATTAGCTATTACGATAGAATGTTTTTTTAGTTGTTTTAAATGCTCGCTTAAGACATATAAAAAAAGATTAGGAAAGGGCTCACTAGCCTGAATAGCAGTAAGCCGCCATCAAGTGACCCGAACCGGGAGAAGGAAACGAAGCAGTCTGGAAAGAAAGCAGGCGGATAAAACGGGCACACCAGGATTACCCTTGAAAAGGTTGAATTTCCAAGCGTATACGCTCCAAATGTTTTTTAACTTATGGTTTCATTGGGATCAATATTTTGGTTTTCTGTCATATTCTTTCCTTTCTAAAACACATTTTAGAACATGACTTTCATTTTGTCTGTTACCCATAAAACCTATATACTCCTAACAGTAGAACCTTGCGTATTGCATTATATCTCGAAATGGTAGAATATTTAAAGTTATAGTAATATGAAAAACATGGAAACAATATGGTTGAGAACATAAAGAAGCGTGATTTTATTTGCATCTCTGGATTTGGGTGGAGCGGGTCTGGAGCGCTGGTCGATTTTTTTTTAGACAATAGTGCTTTTTCAACTGCAGGGGATGATGAAATTATTTTTGTCTGGGCTTTGTATAAGTTGTTGAATAAGACTATGAAAGGAAAATCTCTCGACGTGTTTGATGGAGAATATGAACAACTATTTTGTGCTAAAGTACCCAGAAAATATAGTGATAAAAAACGTAGTCAATATGAGGAAACGTTTGACAGTTATTTTCTGAATGATGAGAAAGCTCGTAGAAAATATATTAAATTCAGTGCAGACTTACTTATGAGATTACGGGATTTGCCAAGATCTCAATCAGTAGCCAAGGATACTGCAAAGATTGTCGGAGAATACTTTTCCTTCCTTTATGATATGATGCAAATACCCGGGAAAATTGTTATTTTTGACAATCTTTTTCATCCACAGCAATTGGATTTGCTCTTACATGCCAATTTTTCAGCATTTAGTTCATTTACAGTTTTTTGTGTTGATCGAGATCCGCGGGATCAATTCTATGAGCATTACCAAAGATACGCTTCAGGGCAAGGTTTGTGGCATACAATTAACAACAGACAAAAACTACTAACAAAAATTGCTTCTCTGCTACTGATCAGAAAGCTTTTTCAAACTTACATTATCAAGCTGGTATCAGCTCATCTTTTTACAGCTATGCATCGGAAAAAGAGAAATCAATTTAAGGTGAATAAAACAAAATTGGCTGAACATCAATCTAATATTAAAATTCAGCAAATATCATTTGAGCAATTAGTAGCGAATCAAGATTCCTTACAAGAGCAGATTCAGCATCAAGCTGAAAACATAGTCATGAGGCAGCATTTGACAGGAAATTGGACGGTTGGAAAGCATTTTAATCCGCAAACCTCAGTAAAAAATATTGGAAAATATAAATTAGACAGACATCAAGGGGTATATCGGTATTTAGCAAAAACGCTGTTGCCGTATCAGTTTGATTAAAAGGTTTTTTTATTGTATAAATAAATAATTAATTTGTAACTAATGGAGGCTTCCTAATGGCAGCACAAGTGTATGTAGGTATGAGTGCAGACCTAGTTCATCCAGGCCATTTAAACATCATAGCAAAGGCAAGAGAGTATGGGGAAGTGATAGTAGGTCTGTTAACTGATGAAGCTATTGCCAGTTATAAGCGAATTCCTTTTATGACTTTTGAACAGAGGAAAGTTATTGTTGAAAATATCAAAGGAGTGAAAAGGGTTATACCGCAAAAAACTCTTGATTATGTTGAAAATCTTGAATTTCTTAAACCTGATTTTGTAGTTCATGGAGACGACTGGAAAGAGGGTGTCCAGAAACAAACCCGCCAACGGGTTATTGAAGCATTGGCTCAGTGGGGAGGCAAACTAATAGAAATACCCTATACAAAAGGGATTTCTTCTACCACTCTTCATCAGGCCATGAAAGAAATTGGAACTACTCCGGAGGTCAGACTCAAATCTTTACGCAGAATGATTAATATAAAACCAATTGTGCGGCTTCTGGAAATTCATAACGGACTCAGCGGATTAATTGCAGAAAATATTCATATAGATTCACCGCACGGAAAGAAAGAGTTTGACGGAATGTGGGCGAGCAGTTTAACTGACTCCACGGCCAAAGGAAAACCAGATATAGAAGCTGTTGATGTCTCAGCTCGGATGACAACAATAAATGATGTTATTGAGGTAACCACGAAGCCCATCATTTATGATGGGGATACCGGGGGTAAAACTGAACACTTTGTCTTTACTGTAAAAACTCTCGAGCGTCTGGGAGTATCTGCAGTTATTATTGAGGATAAGACTGGTCTTAAGAAGAATTCATTGTTCGGGACTGAGGTGGAACAGACTCAGGACAGTATAGAGAACTTTTGCAATAAAATTGAGAAAGGAAAACAAGCCCAGGCTACTCGTGATTTTATGATAATTGCCAGAATTGAGAGCCTTATTCTTGGCAAATCAGTAGACGATGCCATGAAGCGGGCAGAGGCCTATCTTGCAGCCGGTGCAGATGGAATCATGATCCATAGTAGGAGTAAAACTGCCGATGAGATTTTTGCTTTTTGCAGGCGATACAATTCCCTTGAAAACAGAAAGTGTCTGGTAGCTGTCCCATCAAGCTATAGCAATGTTACCGAGGAAGAACTGATTGAAAATGGCATAAATGTTGTTATTTATGCAAACCAGCTGATTCGCAGCGCCTACCCGGCAATGATGCGAACAGCAAAATCAATATTGGTGCACCATCGTTCTCAAGAAGCTGAAATGGATATGATGAGAATCAGCGAAATTCTTGAGCTTATCCCGGGAGGAAAATAATATGATAGATCCCGAAATTTTTTATTCCAGTTTAATTTACCATGAAATAAATTTTTTTACTGGTGTTCCCGATTCCTTGCTTAGTGAACTGTGCGCTTGTATAGCTGAAAAGAGTAAAAATCATGTAACTGCAGTCAACGAAGGAAACGCTGTAGCTCTTGCTGCGGGCTACCATCTGGCGACCGGAAAAGTGGGTGCTGTCTATATGCAGAACTCAGGTATTGGCAATGCGGTAAATCCTTTAACTTCTCTTACCAGCAAAGAGGTCTATAGTATTCCAGTACTGCTAATAATTGGTTGGAGAGGTGAGCCGGGAATAAAGGACGAACCACAACACCTTTTACAGGGTTCTATAACAAGAGATCAATTGGATGTCTTGAATATTCCATATGAGATAATTGATGCCGAAAGTGATTATCAGCTATTAATAAGGCAGATGTTATCGATTATAAAGCAAAAGAATGCACCGGGAGCTCTGCTGATACGGGCAAAAACTTTTTCCAGCTATCCACGAGAGAAAAACACATCAACAGCTGCTATTCTTAGAGAACAAGCATTGGAGCAGCTTCTGGATCTTTCAGCTCCTTCCGATATTTTTATTTCTACTACGGGAAAAACATCAAGGGAACTGTATGAATTACGCAGCAGGAGGGGAGAAGAACAACACGATTTTCTGACCGTTGGTTCCATGGGGCACAGCAGTTCAATAGCATTGGGGGTTGCATTGCATAAACCTGATCGTAGGGTAATTTGTTTGGATGGTGATGGTTCTCTGCTTATGCATATGGGATCTCTTGCCGCGACCGGCAAGACGAAACCAGAGAACTTTATCCATGTCCTTCTGAACAACGGTGCCCATGAATCTGTGGGTGGGCAGCCTACGGCATATCCTGAACTTGAAGTAGGGACAGTCGCCTTGGCTAGCGGATATAGAGCATATTTTGCTGTAGAAAATGTAGAGTCTTTAAGGGATGTATGGGAAAACATAGTTAAAGAAAAAGGACCGATCCTGTTGGAGATAAAAATAGCAGTTGGTTCAAGAAAGGATTTGGGAAGGCCTGTTTCATCTCCTCAGCAGAACAAACAGAATTGTATGAGTTTTATCAGAAATATTTCTTAGCAGTAAGACGGGATTGGGGAGTTTCAACAGTGAAGAAACAGGTGTTAATAAAGGGTAGAGGTTCAGCATATGAGCTGCATACTCTGTTAGAAAGGAACCGAATAGAAAAATTCGAGAGAGTTTTTATTGTGACGGGTAAGAACTCTTATTTTGATTCTGGAGCAGCAAGTATTATTGAAAAGACTTTTCCCGCTTCCCGGATATATCGATTTTTTGGGTTTCAGATAAATCCTATACTTGAAGATATCTTGAAGGGATTGGAAATTTTCAAGCAGCAGACTTATGATCTGATTATTGCAGTCGGCGGTGGAACTGCAATTGATGTTGCCAAGGCTATAAGGTTTTTTGCTGCTCAACAGGCTGATCCGCTATCTCTACTCCAAGGGAAAGCACCAATGCTTCCCGCAGCTGATATTCCTTTTCTTGTTATTCCAACGACCTCCGGTTCAGGGAGTGAGGCAACACATTTTTCAGTTGTTTATCATAATAAACAAAAGTATTCTCTTACACATTATTCCATGCTTCCTGATTATGTTTGTATTGACGGGGATTTGACCCTTTCTCTCTCACGGAAAATTGCTGCCTATACGGGATTAGATGCCCTATGTCAAGCAATCGAATCCTTCTGGTCTGTTAATTCAACAGTTGAATCCAGAAATTATTCAAAGGAAGCTGTTAAGCTGATTCTAGAGCACATAATACCTTCTGTACAGGAGTGCAGTCCTGAAAGCCGAATGGCTATGGCAGAGGGGGCTCATTTTGCAGGAAAAGCAATAAATATAACAAAAACAACAGGTGCTCATGCATTTTCTTATTATCTTACAACCCATTATGGTATACCGCATGGGCAGGCAGTTGGAATGCTGATAGATTCATTTATACTATTTAATGCTAATGTAGGTGAAAAAGATATTTCCGACTTGAGAGGAACAGGGTATATAAATGATATGCTTTCAGATTTATACCAGATGCTGGGCGCTGATTCGAGTGAGAATGCTGCCCGGATTATACAACAGCTGAGAAAGGAGTTAAGTTTAGAAATTTTTATGGATACCCTGGTAATTACCGATGAGGAGAAAAATGCTTTTTTTGAAAGCGTAAATTATGAGCGATTGAATAATAATCCAAGATTTATAGATCAAGACGGTATATTGGAACTGAGAAAGTTGTTTTTTGAAAGAAAACACTCCTCGCTGCATAAAGAAAATTGATGATGACTTAATGAAAAAGGAGTCCGTATGGTAATTTTCAGGCTTTATATTAAGAAAGTAATTTTTTTGGGTCTAATGATTTTTATAGTTTTCAATAGTAGTGCAAGTTCTCTTCAAGATGTTTTTTCAGGTAAGGCAGAATTAATTGAGAGTCTTGCAGCAGGAAATGTTGAAATCAATTACAGCTATAATAATCCGGATGATTTGCTGCTACCTTTTAAAGATTGGATAAACTTAGATAAGTCAAAATTTGTTGATGAAGAGGGTACAATTACCGGTTTCTTTACCGAAGCGCTCTCTTATATACCATATCCTGATTCTATACAAGATAAATCTCCAACTGAAAAGAATTTACAGATTGTTAATCTTCTAAGAGCCGTCTCCACTCAGGAAGGTTTGACATACATTTCGTATAGAAAAGGAAACAAGCCGGCTGTCCTCATTACAAAGTCATATATGGTGGATCGGGTGGGAAGCAGAAAAAAGCTTGAGGATCCAGTTCTGGAGATTCTCCCAACAAAAATTATTGATTTGGTTTATCAGTCTGATTCATCATTTTTTGGAAATTATTACCAATATGATTATACGATTGCATCTGATATTATTTATATTCAGGTAATAAATAAAACGAATCTTGCAGTTTTTGGCATTTTTCCAGCGATCACAAAAGAAGAGTATACCGCTGTTGTAATTCTTCAACAGCTTGAAGAGGGGGTATTAGTGTACTCGAATGCTGAAATTATTAATCGCAAACCAATTATTTCAATTTTGGGATATAAAGTTCATCTCCCAAGTGCCATTGCCAGACGCTGGACTGCTGTGCATAATTGGTTGTTTTCTCAAATGGAAACCCTGAAATAGTTTCAGACCCATCGAGTAAAATAACAACCTCAAACTCAATATCACTAAGTTTACCGCCGCCCGCCAGCCATACTGAAGTCGAAAACCACGAAGAGGGGATAATCCTTGAATGGCTTTCAGTAGCAAATAGCCCCTCTTTCTTCAGCAACTGGCAAAGTGTAATATTTAAAAACGAAGGAGGGCCGGATAAGAGAGATTGATCATGTAAGAGAAATACTACAAAGAGTTTTTTACAATTTCAATTGTATATATCAGAACATAGTGTTATCCGCAGCAAATCAGAGAGTTTCCGAATCTCATAAGTGACCGGAATATCAGGGTTTTGCGGTTTCTCCTCCGGATTATACCAGCAGGTATCTATTCTGAAATTTACTCCTCCCTGCATGTCTGAGGTAAGGCTGTCACCTATAATGAGAGCTCTTTCTTTGTCGTGAAAGTCGGCTTTCGTAAAGAGAGCTTCAAAAATAGCCGGATCCGGTTTCTGGGAACCCACTTCTCCCGAAATAATGATGGGGTTAAAATACTTGCCGATTCCTGAAGCTTCAAGCCTGCCGTACTGGGTTTCAGTGATACCATTGGTTATGATAGCCATTTGGACCTTCCCGAATAGAGCATCAAGAAGCTGAATAGTACCATCGATAAGAAAATCCGATTTTCCCAGATACAATAAGTACTGTTCTCCTGCTGCCGCCGGATTTGCGTTACAGTGAAGTGCAGAAAGAAGTTTTCTGAATCGTTCAACCCGGATTTCTGCAATGGTAACTGCTCCGCGCTCAAAATCAGCCCACAGTGTATGGTTTACAGCACGATATGCTGCTTTTATGGACTCGGTACATTGAATGCCCAATCCGCAAATTGTCTGTTCTAAAGCCCAGGATTCTGCCCGGTTATAATCAAACAGTGTTCCATCCGCATCAAACATCAGTAACTTATAATTTTTCACCTGACCGTTTTCTACTCCTTTTATCAGTAT
>JADHUD010000109.1 GCA_016784705.1 Spirochaetia bacterium
CAGAAGTTTTTGATTGATCAAAAACTTCATTTGTTTGGATTTTTAAGATTAGAGATCTTGAATGGACTTCCTGGATTCAGAAGTTTTTGATTGATCAAAAACTTCATATCTATGTATTCATAGATCTGTTATCCGTCAAGACTCATGTTCACCAGATTCATCCTGCGCAAATAAAAGCCTAAAGATATCATCATTATGCCGTTATTGTACTCGCCTTGCCCCATTGAAGCCAAAACTTCTTTCACAGGAACCGGAACAACGTCTATAAGTTCATGTTTATCAAGTTCCTGCTCCCTGATCAGTTCCAGCCCGTCAGCGAAATAGGTTGATACAGTATTATTCATAAAAGCAGGATTAGGGGAAACCTCTCCAATAAATTCAAGATATCCTGCCTTGTAGCCTGTCTCCTCAAGAAGTTCCCTGCCGGCACAAAATTCAGCAGCCTCGCCCTTCTCTACCATTCCTGCGGGAAATTCAAGGGTTACTGTATTACTTCCATGCCGGTACTGACGAACCATAAGAAAACAGAGTCCAAGTTTTTTATCGGTAATATGCGGGATGATAGTAACCCAGTTGGGTGCGTCCACTTCATAAAAGGTTCCGGAAATTCCGTTTGCAGCCTCCCGCTGAACCTGGTATATATTGAAAATCCGAAAATCATTCAGCCATTTTCTACTGACAGTTTTCCAGACCAAATGCTCATCATTTTTTTTCATGCAAAGCTTCCAGTACTTTATCAGTAATTTTCATTATCGCCATAGCACTTTTACTATCAGGAAACTCTTTCATAAATAATTTTCCGGTATCTTCCGCCTGCATAAGTTCTGTTTCCAGAGGAATACTCCCTAAAAAAGGTACCTGCATCTCTTTTGCAGCCTTCTCCCCGCCTCCTTTACCAAAAATATCAATACTCTTACCGCAATGAGGACAAGTAAAACCACTCATATTTTCAATAACTCCCAACACATGGGAATTGGTTTTTTTTGCGAAATTAATACTCTTGCGTGAATCCAGAATAGCCACTTCCTGCGGAGTAGTAACTATTACACAGCCTGAAAGCTCCGGTAACGTCTGGACAACGATAAGTGGTTCGTCTCCTGTCCCCGGTGGTGAATCAATAATCAGAAAATCGAGAGTTCCCCAGTTTACATCAGCCAGAAACTGCTTGATTACGCTGATTTTTATCGGTCCGCGCCATATAATCGGCTCATCGTCATCGTTACCGGAAAGGGCCAGACTTACTGCCTTGATAGGAGTTCCTCCCGGTAGAGGAGAGGCAACTTCAAATGGTTCAATGGTATTCTCTGCACTTGTGTAAAGCCGTTCTCCCTGCACCCCAAGCATCTTCGCAATATTTGGTCCATGCAGGTCAGTATCCATAATACCGACACTATATCCCTTCATGGCTATAGCCAGAGCCAGATTTACTGCAACTGTCGTTTTCCCAACTCCCCCTTTGCCGCTCATTACTAATATTTTATGAGTAACAGCACTCATTCTTTCCTGTAAACGTTTATTCTGCGCTTCCTGTGCAGCGCCTTGTGGTCCATGCATAGCTAAACTGCTCCCAATCTATAAGAATTTTTTATTAACATAAGTTCAAAACCTACTAGTAGTACCATAGCAGATGAGAATATTTTCAGCAAGAATATTACTATGATTCCCCTTTTGAATCATAAATTAATGAGACAAATAAAAATTCTGCGGGTTATAATCGGATTCCCACCTGGAACCCAAGCTTTTCGGGTAAAATAATAGGACTCAAAGAAATTTTATAATCTTTTTCTACTGATTCCGGTTCCATATTTCTTGTAAGCCAAACTGCAGCCGCCTGTCCGGCTGCCGCTGAAGCAATCACAAGGCTTACCTGCACCCGGGAATCAGGAGAGGCTATCTCCTCCAGGATCATTGTGGAAAAAAATCCAATCAAACCGCCCCCAAAGCCACCCACAGTTACCAATCCTGTACGCAAAGAACTCCAGTTCAGATTCTCCCACAATTTCAAACTTCCATACACAGCTAAATCTGTAATGATTATTCCACCAATACTTGTCGTCCTGGAATCATCAAATTCGAGGATTCCCTGTGAAAAAAGAAGATAATAAAAATTTGCCCAAAAGTAGCTGTGCAGCATAAAACTCCCCTGTCCTTCAGGAGGTGCTTCATCTTTGAACATTGCATACGCTGCTGCACGCGATCCAAGCAGTGTCAGTAATTGTCCGCCCAGTTCCATTTTGGATGAGAGTGGATAATCCCAAATTGTATACGGCTGAACAATTCCTGTTAGATAAAGATAGTTTCCCAGGGAGATCAATTGTGTACTTTCGATCCACCAGTCCTGAGCACTGCTAATCGGATGATCTTTACTCATTAGCCAGGAACTACCCAGACCGGTACCAACTCCGGCCAATCCTGTTACTCCCGCCATAACAGCGTCAAGTGAATAGCCGAAGAGCTCAGGAAGTCTCATGGCTGTATAGGTTGCTGTGGCCAAATTACCCAGATAAAAAGTTACAATTCCCGAATTATCCCTAACATTCAGCAGCTCCTGAAGATGCCGCTGTGATGATTCTGCATATTGAGAATCAGGGAATTTATCCAGAAGAAGGGAGAAAGAGTTCTGTGCCTGGTTGGGCTTCTTTTCAAGCAGCAGCTCCAGACCGCCTATATAGAGTGATATGTCACTATTTTCCTGAGCAAAGAACCCCGGAACACTAAGTAATCCTATAATAATAATGAACACTCCTATTTTTTTCATACTACCTCCTTATCTTTCGTATCACTAAAAAGTATACTGCCATTGTACCTTATCCTCAACTACATTGTTTGTAATTAAAAATTTTTTAAAATTGAGGTATTATTTGTGTAAAACATCATCTATAATGATTACAAAAGTGTTACATCAAATTCAGTAAAGGATTTAATGCAAAAATGGAAAAGCCGAATTTAGGTATACATGTATTTATTGCAGAGGATGAAGAACTTATCAGCAACCTGTACCGTCTCCAGCTGGAACGGGGCGGATATCTGGTCACCACTGCTGAAGATGGTCAAAAAGCTGTAGATATGTTGAAAAGTATGAACGTTAAGCCTGATTTACTTCTTCTGGATCTTGGTCTTCCTGTTTTTAATGGTCACGAAGTGTATGAGGCAGCAGTAAAAAAATTCGGTTACATCCCGACAATATTCTGCAGTGGTAATTATTCGAAAACAATCAATACAACCTGGCTGTCAGAACATCCTAAAACCTCTCTTCTCATAAAACCAGTCTCTATAAAAACTATTATTGAAGTTATCAAAAAGTTTCTCAATCCATAGAAGCTGACATTTCCGAACGTCAATATAGAAGAAAACAAACTGTATAAAAAGCTGACAAAGACAAATTGACTCTATTACCCTTGTGCTGAAGAAAATTATTAAGTATTATCTTGATTTATAATCGATGTTATACTAAACGTGAAAATAATTGTTTTGTCATACTGATGGGGGGCTTATAGCAGTGGGCGGACTAGTATTCAGACGTGCTGTGATAACTGGCGGTTCAAGCGGGATAGGTCTCTCTATTGCAGCGTATCTTTTTCAGCAGAATACAGAACTTTTGCTGATAGCAAGAGATCCGGAAAAACTTGAACAGGCGGCAGCGCACCTCAAATCTACTTACAGTCAAAAGACTGTAGTTAAAACACTTTCTCTTGATATTGCTGACCGTGCAATGGTTGAGAAAAAACTGAATCAGGCCTGCAGCACCTTAGCCCCGGATCTGCTGATTAACTGTGCAGGAATGGCATATCCTGACTATTTTCAAAATCTGGATTCCAGCATTTTCGATGCTACAATCCAAACAAACCTTACCGGAACCTGGAATATACTTAAAACGGTTGTACCGCATATGAAATCCGGAAGCAGAATTGTGAATGTATCTTCAGTAGCCGGATTAATCGGAACTTTCGGCTATACAGCATATGCTGCAACAAAGTTCGGTATTATCGGTTTAAGTGAAGCATTAAGAAATGAGCTGTCTTTAAAGGGAATCCGTGTATCGGTATTGTGCCCGCCCGATACCGATACACCGCAATTGGAGAAAGAGAACCTGTCTAAACCCCCGGAAACAAGAGCAATTTCCGGAAACGCCGGAATTTTAAAACCTGATCAGGTAGCAAAAGAACTTTTTAAGGGACTTCGCAGAAACAGATTTATTATTATTCCTGGTTTCCAAAGTAATATGATCTATTTTCTGAAACGATTTTTTCCTGGAATAGTGTTTACAATGATTGATATGTATGCAAAAAAACCCATAGGAAGTGATGATGAGTAAAAAAGAAGAAGAACAGAAAATAGCTACTGTTTTTAAGAAATGTTATGATTATAAAGATGCAAGTGAGGCTCGAAAATCCGGTTTCTACCCATTTTTTAAACCAATCCAGCGAAACAGTGGAACAAAAGTATATATTGACGGCCGGGAACTCCTGATGGCCGGTTCAAACAACTATCTTGGGCTGGCAAATGATCCGCGGCTGAAAGAGGCTGCCGAAAGTGTTGTTGAACAATATGGAACAAGTTGTTCCGGATCACGTTTCATGAATGGAACACTTGATCTGCATGAACAACTGGAGGCAGAGCTGGCAGAGTTTGTCGGCAAAGAGTCTGCCTTATGCTATACCACAGGATATCAGACAAACCTTGGTGCCATCTCTGCGGTATTGGATAAAGGGGATCACGTAATAAGTGATAAATATAACCATGCATCAATTATGGATGCAATCTTCTTAACATTAGGGATGAAGCATAATGTCACCCTGCACCGCTACAAGCATAATAATTTGGATGAACTGGAAAAAATATTGAAGCGCATCCCTAAAAATGCCGGAAAACTGATCGTTACCGATGGAGTGTTTTCCATGGAGGGGGATATTGCTGAGCTGGTAAAAATTCGAGAATTAGCAAATAAATATAAAGCCGGCGTCTATCTTGATGAAGCCCATGCTATTGGCGTAATTGGGGCGACTGGACGCGGCACTTGTGAGCATTATGGTGATAATTCACTTGCAGATCTTACCATGTGCACCTTTTCCAAATCTTTTGGTTCAATTGGTGGGTTTGTTGCCGGAAGTGCGGAAATTTTAGATTATATTAAACACACCTCCAGACCTTTAATATTTAGCGCATCAATGCCCCCGGCAAATATCGCAGCAGCCCGAAAAGCTCTTGAAATTATAAAAACTGAACCGGAAAGAGTTCACCGCCTTCAGGCAATTGCAAAAAAAATGATAGCCGGATTCAGCTCGATTGGTTTTAATGTAGGAACTGCCGTAACCCCGGTTGTACCTCTGATTATTGGAGATACAGATAAAACATTTATGTTCTGGAAAAGTATGTATGAGCGTGGTATATATGTTAACCCTGTAATTACCCCTGCAGTACCGCCAAAAAGGTCACTTATCCGAACCTCTTATATGTCTATTCATACAGATGCCGAGCTTGACTGGTTTCTTGAGGTTGCAGAACAGGAGGGAAAAAAACTGGGCATAATCTAACAAGTGAGGCTATCTCAAAATTATTTAATCGTACAGCTCTTATTCAAGCAGAAAACCGGAAATCATATCCGGTTTTTTTCTATTTTCCAGGTAACCGCTGTTTTTCATATTTTTATAAATATACTCTCAAACTCAGTAATTTTACTCAGTAATTTTATATCCATTTCAACTTTTACATGGTATACTACTCTTTGTTTGCAGAATTTTCATTTTAGAGGAAAATAATGAATAAACAAGATTCAGACAGCAGCCTTGCCGATCAGCTGCGCTATTATAAGATGCGGGCTGAAGAATTGGAATTATCTGAACAAAGGTATCGATCCATATTTACAAGTATGGAACCAGCTTCCTGTCTGGATGAAATTGTGTATGAAAACGGTAAAGCGGTTAACTACCGGATCCTTGAAATAAATCCATCCTTTGAAAGAATTCTCGGGATTCCGCGCAGCAAAGCCGTAGGATCACTCGCTTCCGATGTCTATAATACCACCGTACCGCCCTTCTTTGAGACGTATGTCCGTGTTGCCGAAACAGGAAAAGGGGAACTTTTTGAAAGTTTCTTTGAACCAGCAGGAAAACATCTCAATATCAGCGTATCATCTCCTGAACCAGGAAAATTTTCTACTGTCTTTACTGATATCTCAGAGAGTAAAAAAATTGAGGAACAGCTGCGTCAGTCACAAAAAATGGAAGCTGTCGGGATCCTTGCCGGTGGAATAGCACATGATTTTAATAACATTCTTCAGGCCATCCTCGGGTATTCCCAGCTCCTTTCAGAATCAATTCCAACCGGGAGTGAGCACCATATAGAATTGAATGAAATTATTAAATGCGGTGAACGGGCAGCAAAACTTACCAGACAACTTCTGGCCTTCAGCAGAAAACAGATTATCCAGCCGAAAGTAGTAAACCTGAACGAAATAGTTGATAATATGCAGAGTATGCTGAAAAGAGTAATTGGTGAACACATCAACTTAAACTGGTTTCCAGGTTTTAAACTGGGTAAAATATCTGCAGATGTAAGTATGATGGAGCAGGTACTTGCCAATCTCTGCATTAATTCACGTGATGCCATGCCGGATGGCGGCACTTTGACTATTGAAACCCAGAATGTAGTATTTGATAAGGAGTACTGCAAAAGCCATACATGGGCACGTATTGGCCGATATGTTCTTCTCAGCATAACTGATACAGGGCATGGAATAAGCAAAGACGCTCTTCCTCATGTGTTTGAGCCCTTCTTCACCACAAAAGGGAAGGGTAGAGGAACCGGACTGGGGCTATCAACCGTATACGGTATTATCCGTCAGCATGAGGGTATGATTAACGTTTATAGTGAAGTGGATACCGGAACTACATTCAAATTATATTATCCAATCTGTGAGCGGCAGGCAAAAGAGATTGATAACCTGATAGAAACTCACATAGCTTCGGGAAATGAAACAATTCTCCTGGCTGAAGATGATGATTCTGTGCGCAGTCTGGCCGTTCTTGTTCTTCAGCAGGCAGGGTATACCGTGCTGCCCGCTTCTGACGGTATAGAGGCGGTTAAGAAATTTAACGAAAACCGAAAATCCATCGATTTGCTCATTCTGGATGTAGTCATGCCGAACCTTGGCGGTTATGAAGTGCTCAAAAAAGTACTGGAAAAGTCTCCCGGTACTCCCGCACTGTTCTGCAGAGGCTATAGTGAAAATTCCATACATAACAAGTTCGTACTCAAAGAAGGCATCAAGCTTATCGAAAAACCCTACACTTCCAGGCAGCTGCTGGAGGCTGTTCGGAAAACACTGGACAAAGTGTAAAAAGGTCACCTGAAATTCATTAACATCTCATCTAAAAGAGAGCATCGGTTTCGCTTACCGAAATCTAAATCGGAAAATGTTTTGGTTACTTAAGCGGCAATATTGACGTAGATGGAAATTATGTTGATGATATTGAAACTGGTAAAGATAAAATTACCTTATCATGGAAAGCAGGCGGGAATTTAGCACTATGAAAATATTATTTATCGGCGGAACAGGGAATATCAGCACTTCGGTAAGCAAATTGGCAATAGAACAGGGATTCGAACTCTTTCTGCTCAACCGTGGAAAATCCGGTATCGAAATTCCCGGAGCCACTGTGATCAACGGTGATATTAATGACGAAAAGGGTACAGCAGAACTGCTTAAAGGCCACAACTGGGATACAGTAGTAAACTGG
>JADHUD010000110.1 GCA_016784705.1 Spirochaetia bacterium
AATACTATTTTGAAAAACTTGATGGAGTTTATAGTGCAGTTTCGGGTTACACCGGTGGGACTACAGAGAATCCGACCTATCGTGATGTATTAACTCATTCTACAGGTCATGTTGAGGCTGTTGAAGTTACGTATGATCCCCAGGTAATATCATATGAAGAGCTTACAAAATATTTCTTTGAAATTCACGATCCTACACAAACAGATGGGCAGGGACCGGATATTGGAAATCAGTATCTATCTGTTGTATTTTATCAGAATTCTCGGGAAAAGGAATCGGTAGACAAGCTGATAGAAATTCTTGAACAAGAAGGATATGATATTGCCACTTCAGTAACACCCGCAGCAGTTTTCTGGCCGGCAGAAATATATCATCAGGATTATTATGAGGAAAAAGGATCACTTCCTTATTGTCACTTTTACACCAAACGATTTCCATAAAATCAGAAAGCTTTATGCCCCTTTCCTCTTAAAAAGAATTTATATCCGATTATTAGTAAAATCCCTGATAATGGAAAAATTGCCATAATCCTGAACATGTTTTGAAATCCCATATTTTCAATCAGCAGGCCACCAAGCGGACTGCCGAGAAAAGCTGCCAGTCCCCAGGCAATCGAGAGATATAGACTCATTGCAATGGTTTTATTTTCAGGATTTATTTTTGCATTGATAAAGCTTATGCAGGCTGCATGCAGAAGCCCGAAAGTCAGTCCGTGAAGCAGCTGTGCAAATCCCAGAATAATCAAAGAATCAGTGAAACTGTATATCATAAGTCGGGTAACCATAGCTCCTAATCCTAACAGTATAGCAATAAACCTTCCTGTTCCTTGGATTATTTTCCCCGCAAAGAGTATTGGAAAAACTTCAGCACTAACAGCTATCATCCAATACAGTCCAACATTCACTACATGCATCTCCTCCTGAAGATAGATTGAAAAGAATGAATAATAACTGCTGAACCCAAACCTGCCAAGAAATACTGCTGTAATAAGAATAATATATTGAGTTGTAACTATCCTGCTTTCAGCAGTATTCAGAGAAACCCAGCGACTGGTGATTCTGCGTGACTCATTGCTATGTGCGGCTGGGGGGATAAACACAATGGAAACCGCGTAAAGTGCTCCCAGTATCAGCGTTCCCCGGGCAATTGCAGCAGGTGTGGGAGAGTCAAATATCCCTGTCATCTCAAAAAAAATCAAAACTACTACAAATCCTATGCTCCCGGCTCCGCGGACATGCCCATAGTCATGTTCAGGATCAGGGAGGTTGTGACTTATCATTGAATCATTTACGGACATAATAGGTTTAAAAACAAAACCAAACAGCGCAGCTAAAAAAAAGATTACAACTAATGATTGCGATGAGATTATTGCATACAAAATAGTTGAGCTAACCAGAGTACAAATAAGCAGCACTATTCTGAAACTGCCTGTTCTGTCAACTAATGCACCGAGAAAGAGGGGGCCGGCAATTCCTGAAACTTCCCAAATGCCGATTATTATGCCGGTTATTGATGGTGTCAATCCTTTTCCATGAAGAAAAATCTGAAAATAGGGCGCAACAATTGCGTACATGGCATAAAAGAGAAACAAACTTACTATATATCGAATTTTAATAAATTTCATACCTAAAGTATGTATCATGTAATTTCATACTTGTCATCAGAAAATCAGCCTATTCTCTCCTTGACAAACACATTTGACTATCATATTATATCGTTATACGGTATATCGTACGTCGTTATATTTAATTAGCATTGGTTATACGTATATTGGAGTTTGCATAGTGAACCCGGAAAAATATTCTCCATTGACAGAAGCCAGTTATTATATACTAATCTCGCTTATTACTCCTCTGCATGGATACGGTGTAATGAAAAAAGTGGATGACCTGAGTGTTGGACGGGTAAAACTCGCCCCTGGGACTCTCTATGGTGCTTTATCCAATTTACACTCCTCAGGATTAATTGTAAGCAGCGGGGAAACAGGTAATCGAAAAAAAAAGATGTATCAAATTACCGCCGCCGGACTAGCTTTGATAGAGTATGAAATTAAACGTCTTAGGGAAATGGTTAATAATGGGACAAATCTCATGAAAACAGACAAAGGAGCAGTATGATATGAAATCGGCTGTAATTGCTATAATACCTCAGGTTGGTTTGTATATCATCGCTTTTCTCAAACTGATAAAAAAAATACATAATCATAAACAAGATATTAGTGAGTGAGCAGGATGAACACCGAAGCATTGAAAGAGAGTATACTGACAAACGGAAAATTTACTTTTTCACGATCCAGCGGTCCTGGAGGCCAAAATGTAAATAAAGTCAGTACAAAGGTCCGTCTTACAGTGGCAATAAATCTGCTGGAGGGTTTGACTTCACAAGAGCGAGAGACTCTTCTAACGTATACCAGCAAATTTCTGGTAAGTAGTGAGTTTCTGCAGGTTACGGTAGAAGATAGCAGGTCACAGCATAGAAACAGAGAAATTGCCCTGATGAGAATGTTGAATGAAATAAAAAAAGCTGTAGTAATTCCTAAAAAAAGAAGGCCCTCTACACCTTCAAAAGCAGCAAAAGAACGCCGGCTTATTGAGAAAAAAGAGCTGAGAGCAAAAAAAAGATTACGAGGAAAAGTAGATCCGGATTTTTAGAAGACAGGAAACAGGACGCTCGAATACTTGAGAATCTATCTTCCCAATCTCCATCCTCCTTTTCCCTCACGAGGAGAGCTTTAGATGTGCTTTAATATGTCCATTGTAAAGGAAATAGAGTCCATCCAAGATGAATTCAAGGCTGATTTTGCTCAGCACCCGATTCTTGCCGAAAAAGCATTAACCATATACAACCTTTCAGGATTTACACATCCTGACTGGCCGGTAATATGCAGTGAGAATCCCCAAACAATTCAAATGGTTAAATGGGGATTAATACCGCATTGGATCAGAGATATTGCTTCAGCTGAAGATATTTGTAATAAAACGCTGAACGCACGGGGAGAGACTCTGGAAAAACTGCCCTCCTACCGGTACTCTTTTCCCGGAAAAACTTGTTTAATCATAGCAGAAGGGTTTTATGAACCCCATCAGTACCAGAACACATCCTATCCATTCTATATACATCGGTCCGACAATCATTTGCTCTCGCTTGGCGGGATATATGCTGACTGGATTAATCCCGACTCCGGTGAAATCCATAGAAGTTTCTCCATTATCACGGTTCCCTCTACAGGAATTATTGACCGGATACATAATAAAAAGCATCGTATGCCGCTGATTATTCCGGAAGTGAAAAGATCTCAGTGGCTTGATTCCAGACAATCAGCAAGTACCTGCCGATTAATGATCCAATCCGGGAATTCTGAACTTCTCAGTGCTTACCCGGTTTCCAGATCGCTGTATGCAAAGGGGATTAATAGTAATACACAAAACAACCGGAACCGTTATCATTATGCACTGCCAGTGATAGATTCTCTTGCCAGCTGAATATTTTGAGAAAAGTAATTCAGAAATTCAACTAATAGTCTTGATTCCTGCATAATCATACTATATGCTTAACGTATGTTTAGTATTTTATTAAAAAGCAGTACACCGCTCCAGAAAACACCATTTTTTTTCTCCTCCATACCTGCCGGCTTCCCATCCCCGGCAGCAGATTATACTGAAGACGGACTGGATTTTAACGAGCTTCTGGTTAAAAGAAAAGCTGCAACGTACTGCCTGAAAGTTACCGGGGAGTCCATGTCAGGCGCAGGAATCCTCCCAAATGATATCCTGGTTGTGGATCGTTCGCTACATCCGGAAAAAGGAGATATTGTTGTTGCAGCTCTTAATGGAGAGTTTACCGTAAAACGCCTGTTTCAAAAACACGGTTCTATTATTCTGCATCCTGAGAATCCGGATTTTAGTGATATTCATGTCGGCCCCGAAGAAGATTTCACCGTTTTTGGTGTAGTGACCTCGGTTGTCAGGCAATATAAGAAATAGGGTTTATTCATGGTAGCCCTGGTTGACTGTAATAGTTTTTACGCCTCATGCGAGCGTATATTCAGGCCGGATCTGCACAACAGGCCAATTGTTGTACTCTCAAACAATGACGGCTGTGTTGTAGCTATGGACAAGAATGCAAAGATTTCCGGAATTAAGCGGGGAACTCCCTATTTTCAGATCCGTGCTGACCTGGCATCTATTCATGCGGCAATTTTCTCTTCAAATTATACGCTTTATCAGGATATATCCCAGCGGGTTATGGATACATTACGTCAGCACTGCACCAAAATTGAAGTCTACTCAATTGATGAGGCTTTTCTTTTTCTTGAAAAATACCGGCTGCCTCTTCCGCTGCTGGGAAAAAACATTCTCCGGGATGTCCTGCAGTTCACCGGCATCCCGGTCTCTGTCGGATTTGGAAGAACCAAAACTCTTGCAAAAATTGCAAATAAATGGGCAAAAACACAGACAGCCGGATTGTTCGTGCTGGAACAAGAGTACGAGGAGAATATTCTGTCAAAAATTAATATCATGGATATCTGGGGTATTGGTCCGCGAAAAGCAGCATTCCTCTTCTCCCGCGGTATCAGAACTGCTGCAGAGCTTCGGGATCTTCCTGATCATTGGATACAAAAAAACCTCACCCTTGTCTCCCTTAGAACCGTATGGGAACTGCGGGGAATTCCCTCAATTGACCCTGAACCTGCTGTTGTTCCGAAAAAAATGATTCTTTCTTCGCTGGGGTTCAGCTCGCCCGTCAGTGATCTCGTCACACTGGAAGACGCAGTATCAGCATATGCAGCAACTGCAGTGAGAAAACTCATTCAGCAGAGATCTGAGGCCGCAGGTGTAATCATCTTTATAAGAACTCACAGACATAAGAAGCCCTATTATGTCGGCAGTCATGAAATAAAACTCCCAACCCCCACAGCCTATCTTCCCGAAATTGTGCAGGCTGCAATGTTCGGACTTCACAAGATATATCAAAAGGGATTTGATTATGTGAAAGCGGGGATCTGTCTCATAAATATCGACACAGCCGACCGGTATCAATATGATTTATTTCACTCACCACGAATACAGCAACGCGCAGTATCTGATGCTGTAAGGGAAATACAGCACAAATTCGGGACAAAGGCAATTACCAGCGGCCGTTCAGGAGCATCGGGAGAGTGGCATATGAAACGAGACAGATTATCGCCAAAATACACCACGAGATGGTCAGAAATCCCAACCGTACACTAGTACCGTACCCATCGGGTTCTGTATGGGAACCAGTATTTTTTCGTGCTGCAGGTTACGAGAAATTTGCCGCTATGTGTAATAAGCAGTATATTTTCTCTATTGAGGAGTCAAATTCATGAAGAAAATACTAAGTATTACCATTATTGCATCTCTTATAATAGCCCTTTCAGCTTGCGGAACCGATAAAAACAGGGAGGATGCCGAAACAGCACTACAGAAAACTTCTCTATTACAAACTGTAAGTGCAGAAGAGTTTTCCAATGCGATGAGAGATAATGCAGATCATCTCCTGCTTGATGTAAGAACTCAAGAAGAGTATGACACCAGCCACCTTATTGACAGTACACTTATTGCGGTTCAGGAACTGTCCTCACGAGTACATGAAATCGTGGAATGGAAGGATAAACCAGTATTTGTATACTGCAGAACCGGGAATAGAAGTCTTACTGCATCTAAGATTTTGAGGGATGCCGGGTTTACCAATATCTATAATCTGGAAGGCGGAATAACTTCCTGGATACAAAATGGGTTTGCGGTGGAATCATATTCAATAGGAACTACAGGAGAATTTCAGAATTCAGACGTCTTTAATCGGTAAATGCGGTATGTATATAGTTACTTCATTCACTCTTGAAATTGAGAGAATATCTGAACAGCTCCAACACCAGCAAATCCGACAAACTCCTAGGAAAAATATTTCTGCAGAAAGCCCAAATCCAACCCGGGATATACTGGAAATCTTTTCAGCAAGGCTCCTACACGTTTCTTAGCTTCAGTTTTTGCCTCAGGCGCAATAGTATATTTTGCCTTACTGGGCTTTCCTGCATTCACACCCTTTGTAAGTATTTTGGGTGATGTGTTTGATAACACCAACCTGAAGACGCTGGCAATTTCTTTCATTTCCTCAAGGCCCATTCCCAAAGAGGTAATTGCGGGTGTTCCAATTCTTAATCCACTTGTATACCACGGCCCGTTTTTATCAAAAGGAAGCGCATTTCTGTTTAAGGTTATACCGCATTCACGAATAGCATCTTCTGCCTGCCTGCCGTTCAGACCAAAGGGAGTAACATCAAGAAGCATAAGATGATTATCGGTACCATTTGTTGCTATATGTATTCCCTCTTCTATACAAGCACTGGCAAGTGCTTTTGCATTCCGGACAATATTTTCTGCATAATCCTTAAATCCGGGTTTCAAAGCCTCAGTATAGGCTACAGCTTTAGACGCCATTACATGCGGTAAAGGGCCTCCAAGAACCATAGGACAACCTTTATCAACAGCTTCAGCAAACTCCTGTTTACAGAGAATCATTCCTCCCCTTGGACCTCGCAGTGTTTTGTGGGTAGTAGTTGTTACAATATCGGCATGTAAAACCGGATCATAATCACCAGTCATAACTTTACCCGCAACCAAACCCGCAAAATGTGCCATATCCACCATGAGCACTGAACCGGATTTGTCGGCAATTTCTTTCATGCGCTTAAAATTAATCAGTCTGGGATAGGCACTGTATCCGGCTAGAAGGATTAAGGGTTTTATCTCCAATGCCTGTTTCTCTATTTCATCATAATCAAGAATGCCGCTTTTTCGGTCGACCGTATAACTGTATGCATCAAACATCTGCGCAGAAACGTTGAATCGATATCCATGTGTAAGATGCCCACCTGAATAATAATCGAGACCTAACAGCTTTTGATTTCCCAGAAGCGATCGTATAGAATTCCAATCAGCACGCGACAGATTGTTGGGATTGGTTTCATTAAGTTTTTCCATGGCCGGGTTTTGAACTTTATGCGTTAGTACAGCCCAAAAGGCAACCATATTTGCATCAGCTCCACTATGCGGCTGTACATATGCATGTTCAGCTCCAAAAAGTTCCTTTGCTTTCTCTACAGCATCTGATTCTATTTTATCCACATTATCACACCCGGCATAAAATCTATGAAAGGGGAACCCTTCTGCATATTTATCTGTTAGCAGATTGCCCATAGCTGCCTGCACTGCAAGACTTGTATAATTTTCACTGGCTATTAATTTTAAATAGGAACGTTGAGAATTTAGCTCATTTACAATTGATGCTGCAATAGAAGGTGAAACTTCAGAGATAAGCTGCAATGAAGTAATATACGATAGAAAACCCGGATCAACGTTTTCAGCTCCTATCATTGATATATAACTGGTAATAGCATTAGTCTTCATAATCACACTCCTAAGGCAGGTATTTTTTCACGTATATGTATATGGTTAGAACTTATACTTTCTTACATATATTGTCAATTTCCTTGATATCGTACAAAAAGAGAGTAAAAAGTAAAAATATCGTGCTTTTAGACATGATTATTAGCAAGGACAATCGCATAGTATGAACAGAAGTTATTTTCTTACATACACTTAGGAGAAAAAAAATGGTAAAAAACTCTGGCATCTCATAAATTTACTTGCAGTTTTTGGTGTTTTTTTATATACTGTATTACATACTATGTA
>JADHUD010000111.1 GCA_016784705.1 Spirochaetia bacterium
GGTACCATGTAACACTTAAATCTTAGGATTCTTACTTGGACGAGGAAGGTAACTGCAGCGTCATAATACATCACCTTAGCACGCTAGGGTTTCGTATTCTTCCTTGTATTTAGCTACCAGGTTCTTCGTAAGAACCAGTAATTTTTAGTGTTACATCGTCGAAATTTCAAAATAAAATCATTTTGAAATTTCCTCATACAAGAAAACAATGAGACAGATTTATGAGCTGTAAATAATTTTTTGAGGGTGACAATGACAAATACAAAAGAAGTTTTAATTAAACGCTTTGTAAAATTGAAAAAACACTATATTGCTCTTTCAGACTACAAACAATTAATCAACGACCTTCTGCAAGGGAAAAACATATACCATAGTGAAGTTTTTGAAAAGCTTGAACCGCTGGATAGAGCGGTTCTTGATGCATACTTAAAACGGTTTGCTTCAATGCAGGATTTTCTGGGTGCCAAAATATTTCCACTTCTTTTAGATATAAGTGGATTAACAGCTAATAAAATGACTGAAACTCTGTTTGTTATGGAACGTGAAGAAGTTATTGACAGCCTGGAAACATGGATCGAATTAAGAGAAGTGAGAAATGAGTTGGAACATGATTATCCCGAAGAATTGAATCAGGCATTAAAAGATTTGAGGTATTGTATTGATCACTTCAGCACTATGGAAAGTTACTATATTAATGCTAAAACATTTGCAAAGCGTTTTATTTCGGATGAAGAGTTATGAGACTTCCCGAGAGAATAAAGAATAGTATACTTCAATCTGCTCAGGAGAATTTTGGTCCAGTAAGTGTTTATCTTTTTGGAAGTCGTACTGATGATACTTTGCGGGGTGGAGATATTGATATTGCTATAGATACTACCCTGCCTCATGAGCTTTTCAGGAAAAAACGTGTTCTTTTTTATACAACTCTTTTAAAAAAGGGTTGTAATCTGAAAATCGATCTTGTTCAGTATAACCCTCTTAGTAGCCTTCTTATTAACAAAGAAATTGACAGCAGTAAAATTAAACTTTAGAAGATAAGAAAAAATCTTATAATTTTGAACGATATTCACTTTTTTAGAATATGAAAAGGCATATAAATACAGTGCCAACCATGGAAATCCCGCATTCCCAAAACCGGAGGGATGAGATGCTTATCCATTAATGTAATTTCTGAATCCCTTTCATCGGTGCATGTGCATTTGGTCGATCTTTAACAATGAGTGTTGTCACATCACCTTTAAACTCCCGGTTGAAAAGGATGTCATGTCCCATGCAAAGTCCGATGACTACCGCAAGGTCAACTTTTTCCTGATTCAGCTGAGCTGCCTGATTAAGCGGGTTGCAGGAGACGCCGGAAAGTGTACTGTTTTCATTAACCTCAATTTGGCTGAAGGCTCCCACGGTGCAGGAAACTCCTATAGTTTTCAGTCCTTTTGCGGTAAATATATCGCGTACTGCAGAAGCGGTATCTTCCATACCATAGCAGTAGGCCAGACCTATACGCTGGTACTTCATCAAGAGAGCAAATTCAACGAGTTCCTCAATCCGCGAAAGCGTACCGGCCCGGCCGTCGTCTACAAGAACTGCCGCAGCCTGTATGATCTGTTGGGAACTCTCGTCATGATAAGCATCCATGTTTGCATCGAGGTCAAACTTTTCTGCACCGCAGGAGATGTTTTTACGGCATGATTTTGCTTTACAGGCTAGGCAGTTCATTTGTGACATCCTTTTTCATGCAAATAAAAAACCGGCCTCCTGGAATTAAGGAACCGGTTCAAAACTTTTAGATATTTTTGGATATTGCAATTGCCGCAATAGTTCCGTCAGCAACTGCAGTAGTTATCTGCCGATAAGCCTTTGTCTTTACATCACCAACTGCATATACACCCTCAAGACTGGTCTCCATCTCATCATTAGTATTAAGGTATCCCCACTTGTCAAGCGCAAGTTTACCGTTAAAAGCTTCAATATTCGGAAGGAAACCGACAAAGACAAAGATTCCGTTGGTCCGTACCTCTTTCCGTTTGCCCGATTTTAATTCTTCCACGACAACACCCATATCCATGGTTCCGTATTTTTTGAACTCGCGGGGTTCATGCTCAAGCAGGATCTCTACATTTTCAAGTTTCTTTAGTTTTTCCTGAGCGACCATATTGGCTTGAAAGTGATCAAACTGATGCACAATGGTGATTTTCTTAGCAAATTTTGCAATAAAGAAAGTCTCTTCAATTGCTGAGTTCCCCCCCCCGATTACTACAACCTCTTTATCCTGAAAATACTTTGCATCACAGGTGGCACAGTATGAAATCCCATTTCCCCCATACTCTTTTTCACCGGGAAGTCCCAGAGGTCTTGGCCGCGAACCGGTTGCAATAACAATTTTTTTGGCTTTGATGGTTTCTACCCCATCTATGGTAACGGTTTTATTTTTGAGATCGACATTGTTTACTTCGACAGCAGCTCTAAACTCGACACCATTTGCTTTGGCCTGTTCACTCATGTAGTGAGAGAGCATCATTCCCGGCAGCGGTTCAATAAAACCAGGGTAGTTTGATACAAGGTGTGTTGTTGCAACATAGCCGCCGGGAAGAGCAGTATCAACCAGAATTGTCTTTACATGGGCTTGTGCAAGATAGAGACCGGCAGTGAGACCGGCAGGACCGCCGCCAAGAATCACAACATCAGTTTCAGTTTCGTATGCTTTTATTTTTGCATGAGTTATGGTTTTTTCACTCTCAGTAAGAAGTGTATCCAGGTTTTTCATGAGATCTGAACGCTTTATTCCACCGGTAAGTTTATCACCGACAATTTTTCCATTCTCATAAAAAAGAACTGTGGGTGAACCAGTAATATCCAGTTCAGTAGCCAGTTCCCGGTTTCCCTGACGAAATATTTTTACAAAAGGAATATCTTTTCCATAAATTTCACTAAGTGCTTCATATTTTGCAGCCAGAGCCTCACAGGGAGGACACTCTGTTGAATAGAAATCTACAACAACTCTGGGTTGATTCAAAACTTCTTTTCGGTAATCTGCCGCCTGTATCTCTTTAATTAATTTTGCCATGTTATTTTGATCTCCTTGTTAATATAAAATCAGCCTAAAGGCTGTCGAAAGTCTATTTCTGTTCTCCAAAATAGAGTGATAATCCCATACTCAGCATCTCTGTAACCGGTCGGCAATCCGGGGATTGTATTTTTCCGGATTTGTTTTTAGCGACAGATCCGCATCCGCCGCCGCAGGCAAGCTGCATAGAGCATCCGGCACATTCGGGAATAGTGGTTACATCGCGTTCTTCCCACTGCTCTATAATCTCATCCTTTCGTGTTATGATAGGATAGAAGGTTCCCAGCGATTCACCGTCCATTCCAACAGTTGCTGTACAGGAATAGATGCGTCCGGTAAAATCAAAAGCCCACTCGGTTTTGCATGCTGGACAGGAATCAAATAATGGATTTGGTAATTCGCCATTCTCAAAGATAAATTTTGAGATTGAGAAAGCCGGACGGTGAAACTCCAGAAATTGCGGCTGTTCTTTGATGAGTTCGTAAATATCCTCATAGAGGCTGACTCTATCATATAATTTTGACTGATCTGACTGGCAGAAATGTAGTTCATAATTCCTTCCAAGCTGTGTTTTAAAAAGCGGACTGGCTGTCCATCCTTTAGCTATTGCGAAGTCTGCAAGTTCCCCAAGGTGAGGCATGTTTTCACGATCGACTACTGCACGAAGGTTGACGGGCATGCCTGCTTCCAGAGCTGCATCAATTCCGTCAACTATTTGGCTGAAGGTTCCGGTACCTCCTTTAAGCATTCGCCGTTCGTTGTGAATCTGTTCCGGTCCATCAAGAGTTACCTGTATTTCCCGAATAAACCCCTCTTTCAGGATGGGAATATAACTTTTTAATGCATATCCATTTGTAACAAAGGCCAAACCAAGCGAACGCTTAGCAGCTTCGCGGATAAGGTGTTTTATATTAGCTTTTGGAGATTTTCCCGGAAGGAGAGGTTCTCCGCCGAAAACGGTTATATATTTTTTCCTGCCGGAGAATTCTTTATCTATGTAGGAAAAAAAAGCATCAATTACTTCCGGTTGTTCCATCTCAGTGGTATGTTCATACCCTTCCTGGTAACAATAAGTGCAGGCGAAATTACAAAAATAGGTGGGAACATAGAAAATTTGAATCTCATCGGTGTCCCTGGTATCGATAAAATCAAGATATTCACGGTTATAGAGTTTTTTTTCTTCTTCTGGATTCGATATATAGCCCTTATCGGTAAATTCGTCAATATCCGTAAAATTTCCTGTTTGCAGTTCTTTTGCTTTTTCTGCTGTGAGAATATCTGCTTGTTTTGTCAAAGGGTTGACAATGAAATAATTGTCTGAGTCTTTAAGTTTCCCAAAAATGTTATGCTTTGAAAGTTCCATCTTTGTATAATCCTTTCTGATGAAGGTGATTTTTTATAAAAGGAGCCTGTACCCGGACCCGAAAGCCCGGGCACAGACATCCAGGAGTCTTAGTCGTGACAACCTGCCACTACAACAGAATTCTTTGCGCAGCACTGAGCTACGGCTTTCTGATTAGCAGGTTTCTTGTTAACAAGTGATCTCATAAACAATACCTCCTTTTCATTAAATTTGAGCATCTATCCAAAAAATACATTTTGCATAGTGCAGCATTGCAGAATAAAGTCAAAACAATGATTTGTTTTGACAGGATGTCATCAGCGGCACGAACATCCGGAGGGTTTAATCCCCAGAATTGTCCAGCTGGCAACTTCAATTTCCCCTTTCGGGTATGGGTCGCTCTCCTCCAGAATATGTATATCTGAGAATCCGGCATTATTAAGCTGTTCAGCATATAGCTCTCTGGTAACAGACCCTGCCCAGCATTCAGCAATAGCTGCCGGGTCATTTTTATACTCTTCAGGAACAGGTTCAGAGGAGTAGATATCACTTACGACAAATCTGCCGCCCTTTTTAAGAATTCTAAAGATTTCATTCCATACGGTCTGTTTGTTGTCAGCATGATTTATTGTACAGTTGGAGATAACAAGATCAACAGAAGAGTCTTCAAGGGGGATGGTTTCCAGGTTTGATTTAAGAAAAGAGACATTCTTTGTACCTAGTTTTTCAGCATTTTTTTCTGCTTTTTTCAGCATGCCTTCTGAGATATCGATGCCATACACAAATCCTTCAGGTCCCACACTTTCTGCCATGCGAAGTGCATCTGTTCCCCGTCCGCTTCCGAGATCTACACAGGTTTCACCCTCTGCTACTTTGCTATGATTTATTGCTCCTCCGCAGGAGAGGCAGCAGCTGGTTTCAGCTAATTTTGAATATCGCAGATTTACGGCACTGCTTACTTCGGTTATCATTATCTAAAACTCCTTTTTATAGTACTTGTAAAAGTATGTTTAATCCGTTGTTAACGGCTGTTTTCTGTTCGATGGTAAGCTCTGAAAGAATTCGTTCTTCACAGCACTTTTTCTCTTTCTGTATTGCCGAATTACACTTTTTACCAGCTTCTGTCAGGGAGAGGGAGAGATTCCGGCGATCATTCTCATCGGGTTTAGCCACAATAAAGCCCCGGTCAATTAATCGGCTGATAACTCTGCTTCCCCGGGAAGGGGACAAATCCATAAGTGAGGAGAGGTTTTTTGATGAGAGCGTTTTGTGTCCGGCTATTATGGAAATACACGCCACTTCACCAAGTGTCAGATTAAAAGCTAATCCAATCTCATCGCTGAAATTACAACGTTTTTTCAATTCAAGAATCTCATCAATCATTTTGCACATAATCCTTATTCGTTTAACGAGCCAATTTCATAAATCAAAGATTTATAAAAATTGACTTCAGAAGTTTTTTGATAAATATTATATCTAATTGTATCAGAAGTAATTATAAATTATCAAAAAACTTCACTAATAGGTAGTTCTTTCAAAATAAATAATTTTTAAAGAACCTCTAACAAGCTAATAATTGCTAATAGCAACAGTTGCTAATAACAATTAAACATTTTTTATCGATATTGTCAAGACTAATTATGAAAATAATATAATTGTGTTTATAAAAGTGTTGGTGCCCGGCAGCAAAGTGGTTATAGTATGTTAATAGACATCAATCTTAAACGTTTTCCTGAGAATGACCTGCACTAATCAGAACACTATTGAAATTTATATGAGAGGTAGGGGATGAAAGAGTCTTCAAACCGGAATTTTTTTGCATTTACGTTTCATGCGCTTTTTTTAGCGCTGACAATGAATTTCATTGATATCAATACAGTTGTTCCGAACATGATTGCCGAGGCAGGCGGATCGTCAGTGCATCTTGGAATTCTGTCAGCTATTATGATTGGCGGTACGAGTTTTATGCAGCTTTTTTTTGCAGGAATTCTTATGCCGTACCCAAAAAAGAAGCGGTTTCTCCTTACCGGGATCTATCTTAGGGTTGCAGCCCTTATACTTTTAGGTTTTTTCCTCTTAGGAGTGGATGGATCAAGTACAGAAGGAATTTGGAAAGTCTTAGTAATACTGGGGATTATGACCATCTTCTCCTTCAGTGGTTCTTTTGCAGGTATTGCCTATATGGATATTCTCGGAAGAGCGATTGAACCGGATCGGAGAAAGCGGTTTTTTCTATTGAAGCAGCTTATTTCAAGTTTTGGTGTTATTATTTCTGCCCTTCTTGTAAAACTTGTGCTAAGTCTTTTTGCCTACCCGGTAAATTACAGTATTCTTTTTATATCGGCAGGTGTATTACTGCTCATTGGAACTATAGGATTCTGGCTAATACAGGAACCAGCCGGGATGGAAAAAAAGAAAATACGTATGTCACAAAGATTTCTGGCTTTTCGTGATGCAGTACGCAAAGATAGAAATTTGCGTATGTATCTGCTGCTTATAAATACTTCAGGAATAACACTGGTTACTATTCCCTTTTTCATTCTTTTTGGACGAACACAATTTGAACTTACCGGTGCTTTGGTTGGAACCTATCTGCTGATTCAGATGAGCGGGAGTCTTGCGGCAAATATCGTGCTGAACATGGTGAATAAAAGTCAGCAGTATAAGGGAATTCTTTATATGTTTATTTTGACAGGAACAGCAGCCCCGATAGCAGCACTATTTCTCTCTTCAAGCCGAACTCTTTATGCAATTGTTTTTCTCCTAAGCGGAGTCAGCCTTGCTTTATATCAAATCGCAGCTCCGGGAGTACTCCTTGAGATATCAACAGATGAAAACCGTCCCGTCTATACCGGTTTAGCCGGAGCAGGCAGTATTATGAATATGATTTTCCCGATTATTGCAGGAGTGCTTATTCGTTTAATTGGATTTCCTGCTGTTTTGATACTCTCATCTTTGATTATATTTTCAGGAATATTCGCAGTAAAGCGGATTAACTGCAGGAGAATTACCGGGAAAGGGTAGTCTTGTTGTGTAAAGGCTGATCAGATAATAAAATTTCCGATTTGCTTTTTTTCAATTTGGGCAAACCGGAATTATTAATGACATCTAAATAATTATATAATAATTGTTTATTTGAATTTAAAAGGCAAACTTCAAAAGCCAATTTCCAAAAATGCAAAGCATTTTGAAATTGGCTCAATAATCTTTAAAAAGTAAGTTCCAGAAAGCGTCTCATTTGCCCAATATTTCTGCCAGCTCTTCAGCAGTAATAAATTGTGCTTCATAGGAT
>JADHUD010000112.1 GCA_016784705.1 Spirochaetia bacterium
TAGATAGAGCTATGGAACTGATTGAAAAAGTATTCATAAGTTCCCGGCGGGACTCTTCAGAAACCGTGTATTTCAGATATGCTGAAATTTTTGCAAGCATATTTTCAATGGCTTTTTGCCGGGCAGTTGCTGCATTACCATTCTCATCTGTTCCGATACCTACAAAGAACACGCTTTGCAGTGTGCTTGAAGGGGTCTGCAGTGTCCAGAAAGGGACACCCTCTATCTCTGCCCGCAAGGTATTCAAGTACGTAGTACATCCGGTTAACAGCAATAAAACCACAATTACTGCAGCTGTGTTTGCTGACAATCTCTTACTGCGTTTTTCCGGTGCTTTATCTGGTTTTGATCTGAATAAGATCATAGTAAACTCCTGCTAAAATGTTAATGTATGAAACTGGATATGAATCTTAATCTTAATCTTAATCTTAATCTTAATCATTTACCTGTATTGAAGGTAAAAGAATTCCCCCGCTGGTAGACAAGGTACATGTCTTCAAGCCCTGCGACCGATTCTGCTGCTTGATAAATTGCTTCCTCAAGATCTTCCATCCTGCCATTGAATCGGATGCTGAAACGAGTCTCTTCGACTGAAAAAGTGGTTCTTCTGATCTCAGAGACTGAAACCTGCAATGCCTTAAGGAGCTCCCGCATAGCCTTATCCAGCGGAGTCTTCATGAGAATCAATTCATACTCAGATCCAATTTCAGCATCTTCAACAAAATATTTTGAAGATTTTTTCATTAAATCTGTCATAGCTTGAATCATGGCAATAGAAACAGCTTTATCTTCCGCTGCCTGCGAAGTTTTTCCCTGAACAGAATCTGCGGAGTGATAAAAGGCAGTACCGCGACCCGCCCCAGTCGAGGCTGAAAAGCAGTTCACGGATATTGATGCCGCTGCGTAGTAGTTTCCTTTCTCATAATAACTTGATACCGTCACAGCAGTATCAATATAATAATCTGCATTCAATTTTGAAGCTACCCATCGGATCATAGAGGAGTAACCCTGCTCCTCGGCAAAGGCATATTCCTGATCTAGTTTTATTCTCTCAATCTGACTCAGATCCACATAGCGGAAACCTAAAGAGGAGAGGTAATCTGCAGCTGTAAGTACTGCAGTTCTTGCAGGAAAAGCCTTTGTATCCTGCTCTTCATCGTAATAGACGAGAAAAGTAGGTTCCCACCCGCCATCCCAGTTAAATGCCGAGTTTTCCAGAATGTGATCAATTGGGTCTGAGGGGTTGTACACAGGCATTTCAGCATCAGCAAGCCGGAGAATGGTTATACCATCCAGTAGACCACCGGAAATTCCCCGATCAGTAAAATACTTTGCAGACAAGCCAGCATCAATACGTACTTGTACCAAGCGCTTATATATTCCAGTATCATAATCCCGCTCAATTATTTCAAGAGATCCCGGCAATATAAAAGAATCAATATTCAGGATGGATTCAGCTGCAGTATACACTCCGGACTGCATCAGTAGGGCTTCATCTCCCAAAGCAGCAAGTACAAGTCTTGCTACCGCATCCTGCTCAGCAGCTTGTATCGCAAGTTTGTCGCTGGAACCCTCTCCATAGCCAAAAAAGAGAGGAAATGCTGAACCATCCGGAACATCCTGAATGCTTGATAAAGAAGAGTTATCATGATACCTGTCACCCGTATAGAATGACGTAGCACATCCTGTACTTAGATAAAGAAATACCAGTGATGCCAGCAGCAGAGTTGTTAGTTTACGCGCACTCATTTATGAACCATCCTAAAAAATACAAACTATAGTAAAGCCCAGTACTCGTATCAGGTATCAGGCTCTCTTTTAAATCAAAATCAAAGACGGAAAGTTACACCTGCAGCTCCGGAAATTGTTGAAAGAAGTGGATCTGAAGACCCTTGCAGTGGGTACAATCGATCATATCTGCACTTTGCCGAGATTTCAATGTAATCTGACAGATACCAGGATATGCCTGCCGAAATCCTGCTGCCGCAGATCCAATTATTTTCAGACGGGGTGGTCAGATCAAAAAGGAAACCTCCAACAAAAGAGGCTGCTGCATCTATACAGATTCGTCTTAAAAACAGATTCCCTGGTTTAGACAAATTTTTACCCGGATTTACTCTATATGCAAAACCTCCAGATACCAAGGCTGTAATTGTGTTATTCTGCTGTACAAAAAAAGAACCCACCGGATAGGGGTTATCCAGTATCCATAGAGCTCCTACTCCGGCTTTCGGGAAAAACCCCTCTCCTTTTGTTCCGCTGATGGTTATATCTGTCCCAACAGCTCCCAAGCTCAACGATACAGTACTTTGCATTTTCACGGGGCTGCGTCCTGAAGGCTGAACGGCTATGCCTGGTACAAGTGAAACATCAGTATACATAATTTCCAGTTCGGCAGCAGTTCCTTCACCCTCTTTGAGAGGTATCAATCTGGATATTTCAGCCAACCCCAGAACATCTCCTGTACCGGATACCAGCTTATATTCATCACCTATCAAGGGGGATGGTTTTTCAGAAAATATTACAATGGGATAGTTATTATAGATATCATAGACTGCTAAATCTGATCCAGGAAGAGGAAACATCCTTACAATACTCATTACCGAGTATCTGAGATTTGCTGCGGCAGATTGCAATAATTCGTCAAATGTCTCACCAATACCCAATAAGTTAAAATCAATGCTGGTTAGATCCTTTTCCTGCTGATCGCTATTATACGATTCTGCTGCTGCATCAGCACGAAATATTTTTTTTCCTGATTCAGGGTCTGTTTCTATCAGCACATGAGAGATTATAAGCTTGACAACCATTGTATCCAGACTATACCCAGATAGATCTCCTTCAATGTGGCTGATTTCCACTGTGCCGAATCTGGCGGTTTTTTGGAGCGCTTGAAGAAAAACGGTGCTGATTTCCTGCTCAATATGTGCAATCTCCTCATTTGAGAGTACCGCTTCTCCAGGGTTTTGGACAAAGCTCTGTATATATGCTGAATATCCGCCTGCCGCATTTTCTGCCTGTGCAGCCCAGAGAGTCCAGACCGCTAACATGATGATCAGTAGTATTTTCCTCATTTTAACTATGAGTAACTTCATTCGTCTTCTTTTCCCCAGAGTACAATTAATTCTCCAATAAGCCGGGCGGCTTCGGTCATAACCGGAAGTGCTGCCCATTCATACCGGCTGTGATAGTTATGTCCTCCGGTAAAGATATTCGGAGTAGGAATTCCCATAGCACAGAGACGAGCCCCATCTGTACCGCCGCGGATTATCTCATTGCTCACGATAATACCGATGTTAGCTGCAGCCTCCTCAAGTTTCTCCATAACCAGAGGATCTTTACGTATATACTCCCGCATATTAAGATACTGCATCTTAAAATCCACAGATATTTTACCACCCTGATATATATTCTCCAGCACAGCTGCAATGGATTCAACAACTTTTCTTCTTCGGTCAATTTCCTCAATCTCAAAATCTCTGAGGTACAATGTTAATTGCGCAGATTCTGCAGACCCGGTTATTTCCAAAGGGCAGTAGTAGCCATACCGGCCGTCAGTAGCTTCCGGGCTTTCTGCCTGAGGCAGTAATGAGAGGAATGCACCTGCCATAGTTACCGCATTTACCATTCGTCCACGGGCAGATCCAAGATGGTACATAACACCGGTAAAGGTTATCACAACCTTTGCTGCATTAAAACATTCAGCATCAACTGTTCCGCGTTCTCCTCCATCCATAGTATAACAGCAGCGGGCATGCAGTTTTGATACAGGAAACAGATCCATTCCTGTTCCGGTCTCTTCGTCAGGTGTAAAAATAAGCTCGATTTCGCCATGCTCAATTTCAGGATGATGAAAAAGGTACTCTGCTGCTGCCATTATCTCAGCTGCACCCGCTTTATCATCTGCTCCAAGAAGGGTTGTTCCATCAGTAGTAATCAGTGTCTGCCCCTGATATTTTAATAATTCAGGATTCGTATCAGAAGAAAGAACCCATTCTCCTCCGAGAGGTATATCATTCCCATCGTAATGCTCAATAATCTGCGGGTTTACATTTTTTCCGCTCATATCAGCTGCAGTATCGACATGTGCCATGAAACCGATTACCGGTGCTTTCCGCCCGGCAGGAAGTGTTGAAGGAATTCTGGCAATCAGATACCCGTTCTGATCAAGATCGATATCTTTCAACCCTATTTCATGAAGCTCTTTTTTTAGCATTTTAAGCAAATTCCATTGGCCTGGTGTAGTCGGTTTTTCCGGGTTATGATGATTGGATTGTGTATCAATCCTCACATAGCGCAGAAAACGATCAAGAATTGATCTTTCCATCTCTTTTATTTCATTACTGTTCATCATAGTCATCCTTTAATAAAGGTTTAGCAGCTTCTGCCCGCATCCATATTACTCAGTATATCATGGGTTTCATTCTTTCCAAGCTGAACTTTACATAATTATAGACTGGTCAGGTTGAGCTGCATAGCTGTTCTCGTTTGAACAGCTATCCTGTTTGAGCCAATCTTTTGTGAAATTTTTTTCCGGTAAACAGTAACCGTAGTGCTGCTGATTCCCATCGCTTCAGCTATTTCAAAGGTTTTCATTCCCTCACTGATCATCCTTAGAACTTGCTGTTCTCGGGCCGAGAGTGCATAGAGAAAAACAGCAAGATAAGAGGCAATGATATTACTGACAGCATGTATGTCTTTATAGGCAGTACTGAAAAAAGTAATATGTTTTACACCCGAAGAATAAACTGCACTTCTCACTAAAGTATCCAATGAGCCGGTATGAACAGCTATTATATCTACATTCGGATTGAATGAAAGAATTCTATTGATAAATCCTGAAACACTAATATTCATACCGGTAATATCAATCACTGCCAGATGCGTTGTATCCATTATTACTGCATCGAAAAATATCTGATAAAGACCAGAACAGCATACAATTTGACTTGCCTGGCTCTCTTTGAAAAAATTGGCAAGATGTCTGCGTACTTGAATAGACTCAGAAAAAACTACTGCTGATACCATGGTGTAGGACCGCCGGATGTAAATCTAACCGCCCGGTACATTACGGGCGGTATTAGTATATAATTCGCTTCATCATAGTTGGTATTTGCAGCACTAGTCAACAACTATATATTTTGCATCATTTTACAGCTCATATACATCAATCATTGTTCTCAGCATGTCTACAGCCTGATACATTGCAAAGACCGCAAGCACAATTCCGCAGCATACCGGGCTTATTTCCATGGTGGTTGCCATAGAGATTACAGAAGCCCCAAGCGCATAACTTGCCTGCGGTTCTACAGCAACATCTTTCAGCCACTGTTCAAAACTCTCACCTACTTCACCACCGAATTCATAAAAGCGCCATATTGACATCACAGTTATCGCAACTGCTCCGGCAGCAACACTCACAGCGGCCGCTGCTGATATTTTCCCCCAGAAGAGGAATGTAGGCAGAAAAGCATATACAACTCCAGCAGTGAGCAGCACAACACTCCGTGTTATAAGCTGCTGCATATCGCGCATGAAATCTTCCCGGAATTCATCTTTAAGTTCTCTCGAGCCCTCTTCCATTACTTTAGTCAAACTTCTCCGTGCAGATTCTGCATCTGAAAGAAGTTCTTCGTACACATTATCCGGTAATAATTCTTTTGCTCTTGCAAGAACAGCATCTGCATCCCCTGATACAGCTGCAGCGTGAAAGAATGAAAAATAATCTTCCCCCTTCTCCTCTTTAAGCAACTCAGTTATAACATCCTCAGGGTTGACAGATTCAATAGAGATTGCCTCGCCCCTGCCCCCACCGGCACTGGTTCCTTTTCTGCTTTCATCAATTTCTGCAGCAAGCTGAGGCTCTATTATTCCCCACTGGTCTATTACAACTTCACTCATTTCACTCTTCATCATTTCAGTAATCCCGGAACGACTCCGGGAAGTTCCATCTACCAGGGAACAACCCGCGATAGATATAACAAGAAAAAGGCAAATACAATTTTTACCAATCAATATAATTTTCTTATTCATATTCTTTACTCCCAACCGATTTTTTACTTATTTCAGTGTGTGAGAGTATCTGCATTAACCGGAAAGCGTATGCAATTCCAGTTTTATTATTGGTTCACATGAACCTGGAAAGTCAGTCTGCATGTAAGTCGATTCAGCCGGATTCAAAATGGGGACAAAAGAATCAAGCCAAAATTAATTACAGAGTGTTGCACCTCAATCGTTCACTATTACCTATTCTTCGCTGATATTTATCAGCTGATTGTCCAGAAAAGCCATCCAAAATTCAGACAGACCCTGAAATCGCCATATCCGGGTACATAATCCTGAATATAATCAAGGCTGTCATGAAAAGTTTTTAAAGGATCTCTAAAGATTATTGATGGTTCAATATAGAGACCGTTAGGCAGACTGAATGTATAACCAAATGCAATCTCGGTCATATAATGGTAACCTTGTTCAGGCTGATTACTGGCAATCAGATTTACTCCCTGAAAAAGTGACAACCCAGTCCAGAATCCCAGATTTCCCGGATAATATTTCAGAAGAAGCCCAATGTCGAGCAGAGTGATACTGTTTTGGATATCACTGCCGCTTCTGTCAAAAATAACCGTTACCGGCATATCCAGTACAAATCCATCAGTTACCACTAACTCTATACCCCCTTTTACGTAGAGATGATCAGCAACCAGTGCATCTGCAACACCGGTATCAATAAACAGGCCGAATGTGATTGCTCCTTCAGGCAATTCACTTTCATTGCTGTTTCCGCTTCCCGCAACCAGTAATCCTCCGGCTAACAGCAGCAGGACCGCAAAAGCCGCAGTTTTTCCCATACAGTACCTCCTTTCTGCCCCCTCATGCAGATCTGCTTACAGCATACAGGGGCATGGATACATTCCGCAATTCTCACTATCAGGTATATCAGGTACCCATTTCCTATATCATGAAAGAACCACACCTGAATAGTTATTCTGTAACTATACCTGAGGTCGTGAGGTTTTATGAATAATCAGGTTCACATCAGGAGGATTTTGATTGCCGCTTAGGCTGTATTAACGGTATAATCATTACATGCTTATGAAAATTATAAAATTTATTATCGCTATATGTGCAGTAGTTATAATTGTTCTCTTTGCTGCCCAGATCATTATTAAAAATTTCGGCTCTGATAAAATCGGGGAAACCCTCAAACAATCATTAGAAAACTCCGGTATTGAAGGCCTCTCATTTGGGGAACTCTCAATTGACATGGTCGGAACTAATGCAGTTATTACTAATATTAATGCTCCCCTGAGTAATAATACAACAGGCAAGAATTCCGGATTCTTTACGGCAAAAACTACAAAAATTAATTTTTCAATGAAAGATGCGGTATCTATGCTGTCAGATAATGCTGCCATATCAGAGGCAAGTATTGAATTTACTGAGCCTATCCTGGTGATGACAGATTCTTTCTCTCTACAAACATCAGCAGAAAAAGTAACCATATCATATCTTGGAAAACTTGATCGTGAATACTTTTCAAAAATCCAGACAGGAGATCTTGAACGAATTCTGCAGAACAAGCAGGAATTTCAAATTCAGCTCGATAAAATGGCTTTTTCTGTAGCAAGCAGTCAACTGGTGAATATC
>JADHUD010000113.1 GCA_016784705.1 Spirochaetia bacterium
AGATAAAACTAAGTAAGTCTGGTGACCATAGCAGAGGGGTCCCACCCGTTCCCATCCCGAACACGGAAGTTAAGCCCTCTTGCGCCGATGGTACTGCGGTTCGTCCGTGGGAGAGTAGGTCGTTGCCAGGCTTTTTTTTCTTTTTTTTTGGGGTAAAACCCCGAATAAAAAGAAAAATTCGTCTAAAACAACATAAGCAGAAACCTCTGGTTTCTGCCAAGGGAAAGCTCAAGAGCACAAATTGAGCCTTCTGAAAAAAGAGATAAGAAATCTGGAAACGATAAGAGAAAACGAAGAGCTTTTCCCGGTCGTATGCCAGGCTTTTTTTATTTTTTTTGATCACCCCGGATTATTTTACTTTTTCATAAACTGCTCATAGGCCTCCCATATTCTGTGTATTCCAGAATCAAGTTTACTAAAAAGCTCATAATATTTCTCATCTTTGGGTTTTGAAATCAGTATGAAAACTGACATGAAAATAATTAAATCTATGTCAACATCTTGCAGATTACTGGAAAAGAACAGAGGGAATTGTAAATAGTGCATCACTATACCGCCCTCTTTGAAGGGTATATTCAGCATGGTGGTTTTTGGTAAATTTACAATGTGAAAATCAGTTTTCAGTAATCCGTATGCATCACTGAAATCAAGATATGGGTGATTAAGCAGGAAGATAAAATGAAGTGCTCTTTTATCAATTGGACTTGGAGATATGTCATGAAAATCCAGATATGCTTTAGCACAAATTTCGTCCGCACATGCAGGGGTAAGAGGATTTGCGCAGGGCAGGATTACAATTTGCCTGAAATTACCTTTATTTGTTTTTGCATCAATTAAAATTGAATAAATCTCATCTTCAGCATTGGGATTTTCATTCTCTAAACTATACATTGCTGTAATATACTCAAGTGGTTCGAAGTGCATATCATACATAACAGCGTTTATAAACCGACTGAGTAAATCAATGTTTTTGGATTCAAGAAAGAACCATAATAAGAAATCAGTATTAAAATCTACATGGGTGTATTCGATGGATCCTACAAGAAAATCCATATCAGTTTGAGAATAATTGGATAAATTAATAATTTTTTTCTCTCTTTTACTTTTCATAACAGCTCCTTATCTTTAGTATCTACTAGTATTAACTGCAGAAATTGGTTGTTTTATTCAAAAAATGAGAAAAATAAATTTCAAAATCAGTTTTTTAACTATTTCTTGAGCTCGAGCAGTTTGTGAGATATCATACTAATGATTTTATAGAGGAGGCTTTATGTCGGAACTAACCATCCGGAATATTTCTAAAAGCTTTGGACAGCTGCAGGCTGTAAAGAACCTTTCGCTTTCAATTGAGAAAGGAGAGGTTTTTGGTCTTCTTGGACATAATGGAGCTGGTAAGACAACAACCATTGAGTGTATTCTTGGTCTTAAAAAAATTGACTCAGGTACCATTTCTCTACTTGGTACGGAACCGACTCTGAACAGAAAAGAGCTGTTTGCCCGCGTTGGGGTGCAGTTCCAGGAATCGGCATATCAGGAGAGAATAAAAGTACATGAATTATGCGGATTGTTTACGGCTTTGTATCCAAAACCCATTTCATACAGAGAACTTCTTGCTGAATTTGGTCTTATGGAAAAGGAGAAGGCGTATGTCTCTTCACTTTCCGGCGGCCAGCGGCAAAAACTTACGGTGGTATTAGCACTTATTCCCGATCCGGAAATTCTTTTTCTTGACGAATTGACCACAGGGCTTGATCCACAGGCGAGAAGGGAAATGTGGGCCTATATCAGGAAATTGAAAGAGATGGGGAAAACCATCTTTATGACCACACACTATATGGAAGAGGCAGAAATATTATGTGACAGAGTTGGTTTGATGCGTAAAGGCGAGTTGACTGCTCTTGGCAGCCCTCGTGAGTTAGTTGAATCCTGTAATCTTGATCATTTTATGACAATTACCACCGATCATGAGAACCTGGATTTTCTCAAAGATATGAAGGGGGTACGGGAAGTGAGAAATTTACAGGACTCATTTGAGATTCGCACCTCCCCTAATATAAGTCTGCTTGCGGTGATACGGAAACTTGATGAACGAAAGATTGCAATACAAAAGCTTAATATGCGAACTCCGAATCTGGATGATGCCTACCTCCATCTTGCCGGGATTAATGCCGATGGGGTAGAGATTAAAACCTTACTCGACATGCAGGGGGCAGAAAAATGAAACTATTTATACAAGTAAGTTTAGTTGAATTTCGTCTGCTGCTGCGAAGCTTTGTGACAATATTTTTCTCACTGATATTTCCTCCGATGATGGTTATTCTATTTGGTTCTATTTATGGGAATGACCCCGCTCAATTCTTCAATAACCGAGGTGCTTTGGATACGATGCTTCCCGGATATCTCAGTATAAGTATTTGTGTTATCGGATTGATGAATCTTCCGATATCAATAGCGCAATACCGGCAGAGAAAAATTCTCAAACGGTACAAAGCCACTCCGCTTTCTCCCTGGATGATTCTGGGAGGTCAATTGTTCGGAAGCCTTATTCTGCTGATTGTTTCAGTTTTCCTAGTGTTGGGAATTGCCAAAATATTATTCAACTACCGTATGGATGGAAATATCTTACTGTTTATTCTTACTTTTATCCTGACAACTCTCAGTTTGTTTTCTATCGGATTTCTTGTTGCGTCGCTGGCAAAAACTGAGAAATCGGCAAACTTACTGGCGAATATACTCTATTTTCCTATGATTTTTCTCTCGGGCAGTACCTTTCCCAGTGAAATGTTTCCTGAAAAGATGGTTTTCTATACAAAACTTCTTCCGCTCACTCATGGAGTTGAACTCATGAAAGGAGTCTCTTTCGGATTACCGATAAGCGGATTTATTCCTGAGATTTTGTTATTAACGGGATTTACAATAGTTTGTACGATAATCTCGGTTTTTACCTTTACCTGGGAATAAGGAGAGGCTGCTGATATCCGGCTATTGCATTACCACCCTATTTGTAATAGAGTTTTCCCAGAATGATCAAATTTAAAAGACAAAGTACTTCAGAACGAATTGTCCTGTTTTCCTACTTTCTTGTACTCATTGGACTTGGCACTTTTCTGCTTTACCTGCCGGCAGCCTGGAATGGTCCAGCCAGACTTAGATTTGTTGATTCTTTCTTCACCGCTGTATCTGCAGTCTGTGTTACTGGTCTCGTAACGGTCGATACAGCCCTTTATTCACTGTTTGGTAAGATAATAATTCTTTTACTTATTCAATTTGGCGGACTGGGAATTCTTACCTTTACAACTATGTTTTTTGTTTCAGTAAAGAACAGGAAAGTATCGTTACGGAATCTTCAGACCGTTCGTAATTATTATCTGGATTCAATAGAGTTTCAGGCACACAACATTCTGAGAAATATCCTGATAATGACAGCTGTTTTAGAGCTGACGGGTTCACTCTTATTATGGTTTAGATTCAGGACAACCGTGCCGGAAGCATCGTTTTTCACAGCTTTGTTTCATTCTGTGTCAGCTTTTTGTAATGCAGGATTTTCACTGTTTCCCGATAGTCTGGAGGGATACTCATCTGATCCTTATCTCCTGATAGTTATCATGCTGCTGGTTATTTCCGGAGGACTGGGGTTTTTAATTTTTAATGATATTATCCTGGTAGGGCGGAAGAAGAAAAAAAGATATGCATTACATACCCGGATTGTACTGATATCAACTGCGATTTTAATTTTATCAGGGACAATCGGATTCTTGTTAATGGAAAATAATGGGACTTTAAAAGAGATGACTGGGTTTAGTAAGTTGATTAATGCGTTGTTTCAATCTGTCACACCACGTACAGCTGGATTTAATACCGTTTCTCAAGGTGCATTAAAAAACTCATCAAAAGTTTTGACAATGATTTTTATGTTTATAGGCGGATCACCGGCTTCAATTGCCGGAGGAATAAAAACAACAACTTTCGCAATTGTTTTCCTGACACTGTTAAAAGAGATTGATTGGCAAGGTAGAATCAGGATAAGAGATCGGGTACTTCCGCAGAAAACAGTGACTAAAGCGATATTATTTATGGGGAAGGCGGTAATATTTCTTGCTGTATCTGTTTTTCTTCTTACGCTCACTGAAACGAATGGTGCGGGAAATAACGGATCTGAATTTATGCCGATTGTTTTTGAAAGTTTTTCAGCCTTTGGAACAGTAGGTTTATCCACCGGAATTACATCTTCCCTGTCGACTGTAGGGAAATTTGTAATTATTTGTACCATGTTTGCAGGCAGGGTAGGGTTAATATCATTATCAATTCCCCTGCTTAAAGAGCATAATGAAGAGATAGAGTATCCTGAGGAGGAGGTTTTAATAGGCTGATGAAACAATACGCGATAATTGGTTTGAGCAGTTTTGGTAAGTTTATGCTTGATGAGCTGTCAAATCTTGACTGTGAAATTCTTGTAGTAGATAAAAAACGGGAGTTAATTGAGGCAATAAAAGATAGGGTGACCAGCGCTTTTATAGCAGATGCGATCAATGAAGATACCATTAAACGACTGATACCTGAAACAATTGATGCCGCAATTATTGATTTGGGTGATAGTATTGAGGTCTCTATACTGGTCACAAACTATCTTAAGAAGATGGGTGTTAAACGAATAATTGCAAAGGCAGAATCATCTCAACATGGAGAAATTCTTGATATTATCGGAGCTGATACCGTGGTTTTTCCAAATAGGGAAGCTGCAAAACGATTGGTTCCCATGATTTTTTCTGATGCAGTCTTCGGCTATTTCCCAATTGGAGATGATCTGGTTATTGCCGAAGTTATAATCCATAAGGAAATGGCCGGTAAAACGATGATTGATGTAGACCTGCGCCGGAGTTCAGGATTAAATATTATTGCATTGAAAAAAGAGAGTGGTTATCATCAGTTTATTTCCGGGGATCATGTGATTGAAGAAGGAGAGATTTTACTTGTGTCAGGAAGTCCTGCGGATGTTGCTGAATATTCCGGTGATAAGCTGACAGAAGGGGACTATAAGAAAAAGGGGAATGGTTTAAAACTGTTTTTTTAAAAAAAGGTGAGAAATTTGAATGTGAAAAGTGGTTGTACATTACAGATTTATTCAGAGATAGGTCCCTTAAAAAGCGTTCTCCTGCATAGACCGGGAAGCGAACTGGAAACACTGACTCCGAAATACCTTGATACTATGCTGTTTGAGGATATTCCTTTTCTTGACAGTATGCGTGAGGAGCACAATGCATTTGCTGCTGCGTTACAGAACAATGGGTGTGAGGTCCTCTATGTTGAAGATCTGCTTTTGGATACAGTAAAAAATACGGAAATAAGAAAGTCTCTTATAGAAAAAACTGTTAGAACCGCAGGAATTCCAGATCTTGATTTGTGTGAATCTCTGCAGAATTATCTGCTGGAAATGGATGATATGCTGCTCACAAGACACCTGATCGCCGGGACAAAAAAAGATGAAATTGCACTGAATCAGCATACAGGAAGACGCGATCTCTCATACTACATAAGAGATGAATACCCTTTTTATATCAATCCGCTTCCCAATCTCTATTTTACCCGTGATCCTGGATCAATTATTGGAGAAAGATGTTCAATCAATACGATGCAGACGGATGCAAGAAAAAGAGAGAGTATGATTTTATCAGCAATCATGCAGAATCATCCTATATTCAAAACAGAAGATTCTTCACCGCTTATTTTAGAAGGGTATGCTGAAGGGAGTAGTATTGAAGGCGGTGATATCCTGGTACTTGATAAATATACTGTGGCAATAGGCTGCAGCGCCAGAACAGAAGCATGGGCAATTGAAGAGTTGGCAAAACGGATTTTGATTCCTGTTTCGGATTCTGACTGTGAAAGTTCCGGATTCAAAAACATACTGGTAATTCAGATACCCTTCACCCGTGCATATATGCATCTAGATACAGTATTTACCATGGTGGATCATGATAAATTTACCATTTATCCCGGAGTTGAATCAGTATTAAGAACTTTTACTATTTCCATGGGAAAAGGTCGAAAACTTCAGGTAAAACCCGAAAATGGGCTAAAAGCAGCATTACAAAGAGCTTTGAAGTTGGTTTCAGTTGATTTAATTCAAACAGGGGGGGGCGATAGAATTACCGCTGCAAGAGAGCAGTGGAATGATAGTGCAAATACACTGGCTATATCGCCCGGGGTGGTTGTCACGTATCGGCGAAATGTGGTATCAAATGATACCCTTGAAAAGCATGGAATAACTGTTTTACCGATCCGTGGGTCTGAACTGGTTCGGGGACGGGGAGGTCCCAGGTGCATGAGTATGCCTTTAGTAAGAGAGGCAATTTCATAAATAGGAAAATGAAACTTTGTTTTATTCCGATTTACTGAAAATCAGCCTGAAGAACTCCAGGGAATTATTATAATTGGAGGAGAGGATTATGGCGAACCTCGCAGGAAGAAGTTTGTTGACACTTAAGGATTTTACCGCAGATGAAATCAGCTACTTAATTGATTATGCAATTGAATTAAAGGCAAAAAAACGCGCAGGAAAGCGGGGAACTCTTCTCTCTGGTAAAAATATAGTATTAATTTTTGAAAAAGCATCTACCCGGACACGCTGTGCTTTTGAAGTAGCAGCCTTTGATGAAGGTGCACAGGTTACATTTCTCACCAATAGCCAAATGGGGAAAAAAGAGTCAATGGAAGATACAGCAAAAGTACTCGGACGGTTCTATGATGGGATAGAATTCAGGGGATTCAAGCAGGACACAGTTGAAGCTTTGGCGAAATGGTCAGGGATTCCGGTTTGGAACGGACTGACAGATCTCTATCATCCTACTCAGATACTTGCAGATTTTATGACCATCAAGGAGTATTCGAAAAAACCTTTTTCAGAGATGAAACTTGTATTTGTGGGAGATGCCCGGAACAATGTTGCAAATTCTTTGATGATCGGTGCAGCTAAGCTGGGAATGAACTTTACTGCAGCCTGTCCCGAAGCATTGCGGCCGGATCATGCACTGCTTACTGAAATGCAGAAGCTAGGCGCAGAAACCGGTGCAGTTATTAGTTGTGAGAGTGATCCTTTTACCGCTGTGCATGGGGCAGATATTATCTATACTGATGTATGGGTATCTATGGGGGAAGAGGATAAGTTTGAGGAGCGTATAGCACAGCTGAAGCCCTATCAGGTCACGATGGATATGCTCAAAGCTTCTGGTAATCCCGATGTTATTTTTGAACATTGTCTGCCGGCTTTTCATGATATTGAGACTGAGGTTGGAAGAGAGATTTTCAGCAAATACGGTCTGACCGAGATGGAAGTAACTGATGAGGTCTTCAGAAGCAAACACTCAGTGGTTTTTGATGAAGCTGAGAATAGAATGCATACCATAAAAGCAGTAATGGCTGCTACCTGCTGCAGCTGATTCACATATCAGTTATTAGCAGTTTATTATAGAGAGGCATACATTTTTAACAAAGTGTATGCCTTTTTGTTTGCCCAGCCAGTAAGTGCTATTTTGATACAGTTATACTGACATCTTTTGGAAGCGCCAGTCCAGCTGCAACCTCAACAGCTTTTACAACTCCTGAAAATACCGGACAGGCAGCATGCGGACATTT
>JADHUD010000114.1 GCA_016784705.1 Spirochaetia bacterium
CCCGTTTTCTTCTTCTGGATGAACCTTTTGTGGGAATTGACCCAATTGTAGTCCAGGATATTAAAAATATTATTACACGGCTGGCTGCTGAGGGGATCGGTGTGCTTATTACCGATCATAATGTCAGAGAAACTCTTGAAATCACCGATTACTCATATATTATCAGTCATGGGGAAATTCTGGTATCCGGGGATAAGGAGACTCTTTTAGCCAGTGATATTGCAAGAATCACCTATTTAGGGACAGACTTTAAGCCATGATTATGGTACGGTAGAAACCAGCTTACACATAAATCAGGTAAAAAGGTATGCAGTCCCAAAGATTAGTCATTGCACAGAAACAGCAAATGAAACTCAGCCCGCAGATGTACCAGTCGCTTGAGCTTATGGCACTGCCTATTATGGATCTTCGTGAAAAAATACAGGCAGAAATTGAAAAAAATCCAGCACTTGAAATGGAAGCAGTAAAAGATATCTCGTTTGAGCGGTTTGAGCGGATGGAGCAATCACAAGGCAGCGGAACTTTTGACCCCTTTGAAAACAGTTCGGATCCAGGATATATCAGAAAATCACATCAGCTTGACCCCGATTCCAAGCATAAGTTTATTGAAGGTGCATTATCCCGTCCGGAATCACTCCAGGAGCACCTCTACCAGCAGCTGCATTTTTTACGTCTCACAGACGAAGAGATTGAGGTCGGCGAACTCCTTATATCCAACCTGAATGAGCAGGGTTTCTACCGTGAAAACCCTTCAGATATTCTATCCCCAAGCCAATATCAGCTTAAAGACCGGATGATTTCTATTATTAGAGAATTTGATCCACCCGGGGTGTGTGTGGAAAATTTCATCGAATCCCTCGTACTTCAGGCTGAACTTTCCGAATCAGCTCCTGAAAAAACCGAAGAGGTTTTGAGAAATCATTTGGAGGATCTGAAGCGGGGGAAAATTTCCGAAATCTCAAAAGCACTCTCTATTGATGAAGAAGATGTTGATTACATCGTGTGGTTCATAAAAACCTTGAATCCTTACCCTGGCAGTAATTTTTCTCAAGCTGCTACCCAATATATAATCCCGGATCTGCTGATACAAAAAAACAACGATCAACTTATTATGCGATTAAATGATGAGCAGATCCCTTCACTTACAATTGATCCTGCCTTTGAGGAGATGGCCGGAAATTGCGTGTCGCTCGATAAAGAGACTGAAAAATATATTCAGCGATCCATACGTGATGCAAATTGGTTGATCAATAGTATAGAGATGAGAAATACTACACTTAGGCGGGTTGGAGCAGCCCTGCTGAAATTCCAGATGGATTTTTTCCTGAAAGGACCTAAATACCTGAGACCTCTCACACTCAAAGATGTTGCCGAGATAATATCGGTACATGAGACAACTGTGTCGAGAATATCCAATGCGAAATATATACAGACCGACTGGGGAATTTTCCCGATAAAATATTTTTTCAGTAATTCAGTCACGGGAACCGGTGATGATGGTAAGGGCGTCTCCAAGATAGGGGTAAAAGAGATTCTGCGGGAACTTATAGAGTCCTACACGGGGAAAAAACGGTTATCTGACCAGAAACTAGCAGATATGCTTGAAGAACGCGGAATAACAATAGCCAGAAGAACTGTGGCAAAATATCGCGGAGAGCTGAATATTGAGTCATCATTTGAAAGATAGCAAGAGTCCAAAACCCAATTAATCAAAAAGAATCAGAAAATTATTTGACATTTATCTGCTCCCGGTAATATTCTTTATATAGAGATAAGTTTTCGATTCATAGTATTCATAGTATTGATGTAATCTTCTCTTTCGAAAACTTTACACTACAGGTTGTAAAAAAATATAAATTGTTTGTGTTTTCATTGTTTATATTTTTTGCACATAGCTTACATTCCCCAATATAGGAGGTGGATATGAATCTGGAAATCAGAGGAATCCATTACAACGTAACTGACACCACAAAGGAGTTTTTTGAGAAAAAGCTTCACCGCATTGAGTTTGCAGCTGAAAACCTGGTTGACTTGCAAATTACGGTTCATAAAGAACCGCATCAGAGTTACCGAATTGAAGCAAAGGTACATTTCAAATGGGGGGTGATTAAAATAGTGCATGCAGATGCATATGAACTGTATGAAGCTATAGAATATTTTGTTGATAAGCTTGAGGCATTGATCAGAAAAGAGAAAGGAAAAATGAAAGAGCATGGAACTAAAAGTAAGGAATTTATTGATATTGTAGATCCGGTTCTTTAGGCTGAGGCAATAAAAAAGGTTGTGGGTGCAAATCCACAACCTTTTTTCTTTACAGGGAGGCTCTCATTACAGAAAGCTCTCTTTACAGGAGACTCTCCGCCTGTTCAACAATATACGTAACCTGATATTGACCGAGGAGAAATCTTCTGGACCCTCCATCAATCTGGAGAACATAAAAATCATTATTATAGGGGTAGAGTTCAACCTCTTTTACAAGTGACTCGTCATCCCGTCCAATATATCTCAGCTGAAACACACTCTGACTATCCTGAAACTGATCAGCAATCGCAGATTCAGCATCACCTTCTATCTGCCTGCCAATAAGCACCTGATAGAAATCCTTAAACAGATCTTCCTCAACCTTCCGGCCGTTGATATAAAAATCTTCAACAGGATCTTCTGCATCACCGGAACGCTCAATTCGCCCTGTAACCACCAGATCCCCAACCGTAAGCTCAAAGCCCCGGATAGTATCAATTCCGACCAGTACTGCAAAAGATTCTGCATACTTAAATGGAATAATATCTGCTACAGCAGTATCTGAAGCCGATATAAGCATCACCGGAGAAACTGTACCCGCACGCAGAGAATAACGCAAACCGTCATCGGTGGTATTGCCTAACAAAAAATGCAGCCCGGTTCCATCCTCAGCAGACATATCCAGCTCCAGAGCCTGCATACTATCCAGACCATACACTGATAGGGATTCGGGAGAATCAATAAACTCATGTATGAATACCCCTGATTGAAAAATCTCCAGAAGTTCAAACAGCTTTGAATCATTCACTCCCTTTGGCGGGTCATATGGATAGGTATAAAAGAACGGAAACAGTCCCGGATCAAATGGATCATCACTGGTATATCTGGTAATAGTGAATTTCAGCTCTCCCTTCTCTTTTACAGAGATCCCGGTGAGGGCATTGATGGTAACCAGGGGCAGTGTTTTTTCTCTTATACTATAAAGATCCGCAAAAAGTATCCCGGCAAGGTAGCCCTGCACAAGATAGACCTTCGGGTCACCCTTCCGCATAATATAACTTGCAGACCCATCAGGACTTTTATCACCTAGAATTAAGACAACTTGTTCTCCGCCTGCTGTAATCGTACAATAAGCCTCCGGTTGATCAAATCCGAAATCAGCAATATTCTCACCTTGAGACACAATATCATTTGAAGTAAAAAGCATCAGTGAAAAACGAATTGATTGAGCCGCATTTGTCATAATTGAAGCTCCCGGTACGTTCGCAACTTTAAAAGTTCCATCGCCAAAAGGTATCAGGGTGTAACGTTCTTCTCCTGCACGTTCTATTTCAATAGTCTCCAGCTTCTCAAAATCCAGATCGATAAGAGGAATTAATTGATTTTCAGTTGCCGCTTCGTCCGAAACTTCCGGAATCTCTTCAGAATCGGCCTCTGCTGCCGGTACCTGCGGCTCAGGCGGCTCTCTTGTTACCAGGAAAAAGGCCAGAGACAGAAGCAGTACTGCAGCTGCAGAAATGATCAGGAGACGCGTTTTTTTCATAATCGCTTTCTCCTGAGATAGATAATAAGTCCGGTCAGAATAATACCGAACGGTATAAGAATCACCACAATACCGGCATATAGAAATGCATTCGCTCCGCTCATCTGCAGGGGAAGCTGATAGAGACTCCTGCTCTGAACATTAACAGCTTTTTCGCCGCCGGCCAACCAGCCAAGAGCAGCCAGAGTAAAGTCGAAGTTTGCCTTTAATGATCCAACATTAGGAAGCGGGGTAAAAGACTGTGCAGAACCCAGAACAATAATTTTCGCACCTTCATGAAAGCCTGTATCCATACTTTTCTCAGCTGCACCAGCTGCAGCAAAAACAGGCCCGGATTTGTCGGTGATTATCCTGTTCATGGATACTGCATTTAAATCAATTCTAAACCAGGATTTATCAGAGCTCGAAAGAATTGGGAAAAATTCAATATTTCTCTTGGTTATCCCTGTCTCAGCAAATCCGATTGATGATGATAAGATCATACTCTGTTTATTCTCAATTAAAGACTGAGCAATTTTATCTTCGGAATATAATGGAGAAAAGACTACTGGAGTACTTCCGAATTCAGGGATAAGCCTGTTTGCATCCTGTTCCATGATGATACCCTGCATCATAGCAATATTCCAGGACGCAAGAAACGTCCGCAGGTTAGTTAAATCCGCTTGAATAAGATCAAATGCCGCATATAAACTGCCTCCTCTTTCAAGGAATTCCTGAATCTTTCTGATCTCATTCTGACTGTAATCCCAGGCAGGACTAAGTATGGTAAGAATGTCGGCATCCTCCGGGATAGTCCCGGCGGTAGTCAGGTTAAGGGATTTGATTGTAAAGTTGCTTTTTCCAAGCGTATCTGTATAGATAAAATCATCAAATGTATACTCATTGTGTCCGATCAGCTGATAAATAGTGACCTGTTTCCCGGTAGACACATACTGGATAGCTGCCGAGATACTTTGCTCGGCCTTGAACCCGTACACATTAACTCCGCCCTGTTCGGTATACGATACATTATACAGATCAACACTCGGTACTATTCTGCTTCTGCCGCTGCCTGCTATAATAACAGAACCTTTTGCAATTGATTTCTGATCTTCGCCCTCACCGGAATCTTCAGTATATTGGGAAATCAGTGCAGGATTTCTATCAGGATCGATAGTTTCCAGTCTTATATTTTTGTAGGAAGCATACTGTTTAAGCAGTTCAAAAACAGTTATGTTTTCCTGTCCGGGCTTTGCAAGATAATAGAGGGTCAGCTGATTATCCAGACCATCAAGCAGTTCCCGGCTCTCCCCGGTAAGCGTGTAGAGATCTCTTTTTGTCATATCAAAATCCAGATCAATCTCTCCAGCCAGCAAGTTAATCAATAGTAACCCGGCTAGAACAGCAATGCTTATAGCGACAGATATTGCCGCATGTTTTACTTTAAACGATATTTTTTTCATTTGTTGTCAACTCCAGCGGCGGTTTTCGATCCTGCTTCCTGTTACATACAGAAAGAAGGCTGAGAAACTCAAGTAATAAATTACTGCATCAAGTTTCAGGATTCCCATTGAGAATCTCTGAAATCTGCTGGTTAAGGAAAACCAGGCAATAAATTTACTGATAAGCCCATACAGCATATCCGGGGTGACTATATAGAGAATACACACTGCAGCTATGGCAATAACTGCTGCAGCGGCCGATATTCGCCAGTCCTGTGCTTTACTTTGAAATACTGCTATTGCGGCTCCTGCAAGTATCAGTATGAAAATAGCACCTGCCATAGATGATGTGGGAACAAAAGATATTATATAATCAATAATCCAGCTTGCTAAAAGACCGCAGAAGGTAAGAATTGCGGCCGAAGTCTGGCTCTCTGCAACCTCGGAAAGAAACGTTCCGATTGCGATAAAGGCACTGCCAAGAAAGAAGAAACCGATATAGGTACCCCATATCTGCGCCCAGTCCATTCTCCCGTGAAAACTCAGAAAAAGAGGATAAAGCATGGTTATCAGCAGGGTTGCCGCAAAGACGGTTACTGCCGCAAGATATTTTCCAAGAACGATACCAATGATACTGACAGGGCTCGAGAGGAGCAGTATATCTGTTTTCTGCCTTTTCTCTTCGGTAAAAAGTTTCATAGTCAGAATAGGAACAACAAGGAGAAAAATAAAAATAAGGCTGCTGAGAAAACCTGCATAATTGCTGTCCCCGGCAAAAACATTCTGCAGGGAGAAAAGCAGGCCGGCAATCAAGAGAAATGCTCCCATAAATATATAGGCTCCGGGAGTGTAAAAGTAACTTTTTAATTCCTTTTTATATACTGCTATCATAGCTCCACCTCTGCGCTTGTTAAATCGAGAAAAATCTCCTCCAGACTCATATCGATCGGCCGCATCATAAGCAGCGGCTGATTTGCTGCAGCAAAAGCGGAAAATACTGCTTTACGGATATCTGTATTCTCTGCTGCTTTCATCTTAACCGATACTGCCCCAATCTCCTCGCCTTCCTCAATCTGGTACTCAATAATATCCGGAATACTTTTTACGGTCTTCTCAACAGCAGCGGTTTCTGCAGCAACGGAAACAAACAGGCGGTTTGAACCAAAAAGATGCTGAGAAAGATTTTCCGGAGTATCCGAGGCAATTATTTTCCCCTTTGCAATTATCATAACCCGTTCACACACTGCCTGAACTTCAGAAAGAATATGCGAACTGAGAATTACAGTATGATCTCTACCAAGATCATTAATTAAATTTCTAATCCCGATAATCTGTCCGGGATCAAGGCCGACTGTAGGTTCATCAAGGATCATGATAGGAGGTTTCCCAATCATAGCCTGTGCAAGACCAACTCTTTGTTTGTATCCCTTACTGAGATTACGTATCAGCCGTCCGGAAACATCCACAATTCCAACCCGCTTCATTACCCGATTTATCTCATCTTTTCTCACCGGTTTGGGAATGTTTTTCAGATCGCACACTGTGTGCAGAAATTCCTTTGCAGTCATCTCCCCATAGAGAGGCGGATTCTCCGGTAAATAACCGATCATTTTTTTTACTTTTGCCGGTTCCTCCAGAATATCGATCCCGTTAATCAAAGCTTTACCTTCGGATGCAGAGATACAACCGGTCAGTATGTTCATTGTAGTTGATTTTCCAGCCCCGTTGGGTCCGAGAAACCCTATGATTTCACCCTTTTTTATTCTGAAGGAGATATCATCTACCGCTACGATACGCCCAAACTTTTTTGTGAGGTGTTCTACTTGTATCATATACTCTTACTCCAGATTTTCATTTACCGCTGAAGGAAAATGAAATGTATTTTATCTCTACCGATGTTACACTTGAAAGAGCATTCAGTCAATGATTTGATACTATTCATTAAAATTGCAGTTGCGGTGCTATAAAAAACTGCGTTATAAAACTGCTTAACATTTATTTACACATTGTAAAAACCCATGGTATAATAAAAAAAATGTAAAAATCATAAATTTGCAAATCGAAAACTTCAAATCCGCAATATTGCAATATTAAGGATTAGGCAAATTATTTACTATTTGCTCTGATCGTTTTTTACTGGAGATAAAAACTTTGAGATACGGACTTGGAGAGAAAGGCTTGGAGAGAAAGGCGGCTTATGAAAGAGTTTACGGTTCTTGATCTTCTGGATCTTGACTTAAAAGAGAAAAATGTACTGAATTTAAAGTGTATTGGCGGCAGACCCGGTCTCTCCAGAGTTATAACCACTTCAAAGATAAACCGCCCGGGGTTAACACTCAGCGGTTTTATTGATGAATTTTCTTTTGACAGTATTC
>JADHUD010000115.1 GCA_016784705.1 Spirochaetia bacterium
GATAATGCCAAAAAATACTACCAGTACGTTACTTTTGATGATAAGCAAAAAAGTAAAACTGCAATTTCATATTTGGTTTTTAATATAGATGATTTTAAAAATTTCATGAAGCACTGTTTTGGGTCAGGTGGCTACAGAGTAGAATCATATGGATATTATGCAAAACCAACAGACTTAGCCAATATACCTTATGATAAAGTATTCATGTGTTGTATAAAGGTTGAAAAGAATAGTAAATCACCAGGGATTTTTATTGATATTGTTGATTAATGTATCGCTAATATAAACAATCCAAATAAGTAATTAGAATTTCACAATAGAGTAATTAAGGAATTATATTATGAATAACTTAGAAAAAGCATATAAGCGAGTAAATTCAATTGGTCAATTCTCAAGGGAATATTTTTTATATCTTTCAAAAGTTCTTGAATCAATCGATGAGGTTGAAATCAACAAATTAGGTGAAGCATTTGAAAAGGCCAGAGAAAATGAAAATACGATTTTTGTGGCAGGCAACGGAGGTTCTTCCACGACAGCGACAACAATGGCCAATGATATTGGGTTTGATATTTTAAAAAAAACAGGAACGGATAAGCCATTTAAAGTTTTATCCCTTGTAGATAACAATTCTGTAATTACAGCAATTGCCAATGATGTTGGGTATGAGAATGCATTTATTAATCAACTTAAAATTCATTATCGCTCTGGAGATAGTATTATACTTATTTCTGCAAGTGGTAACTCGCCAAATATATTAAAAGCTGCAGAATGGGTTAAATCAAAGGGTGGGACTATTATAGGGTTTTTAGGTTTTACCGGAGGAAAACTCATAGAGTTTTGTGATGTCAAAATTCATGTAAAATCAGAAGCTGGTGAGTATGGTCCTGTAGAAGATGCACATTTAATTATGAATCATATTTTGGCCCATTGGTTTCAAAATAAATTGAAATAAATGGATTTAGATTTTAATAATAAAACAGTGATTATAACGGGTGGTACGCGTGGTATCGGCAAATCGTTAGCATTGGTTTTTAATGAAGCTGGGGCCAACGTAATAATTACGGGTACAAAAAAACTGGATGACATCAACCTTGATTTGTTAAAAAACAATAGTAGTATTCAATATTACCAACTTGATTTTTCATCTGATGAATCTGTAAAACAATTTATTCATTTAGTTAATGAGCTTGATAGGGTTGATGTTTTGATCAATAACGCTGGAGTAAATAAAATAGATACCATTTCAGAAATTTCTATTGACGATTGGGATTGGATGAACACAATTAATTTGAAGGGACCTTTTTTATTGACGCAGGTTGTGTCAGAAATCATGAAAAAACAGAAATCTGGAAAGATTATTAATATCGCTTCAATATTTAGTGTTATCAGTAAAGTGAAGAGAGCTGTTTATTCAGCAACAAAATGGGGTTTAATTGGATTTACTAAAGCTGTAGCTCTGGAACTCGCACCATTTAATATTCAAGTGAATGCAGTTTCCCCCGGATTTGTAGATACGGAACTTACCCGCAGGATACTTGGTCCTGTAAAAATAAAACAAATGGTTAAATCCATTCCGCAAGGAAGAATGGCGCAACCTAATGAAATAGCAAAAGTGGTAATATTCCTATGCAGTGACCAAAATACTTATATAACGGGACAAAATATTGTTGTAGATGGTGGCTTCACCTGTGCTTGATTTTAAAGTAAAATCTTCAATCCAAGATTATGAAGTAAAATTTATTAAGACTTCTTCCCATGTGTTAAATCATGAGCTTCAAGAGGGTGATGTCATCCTAATAGATAATAAAGTTAAGGAACTATATCCTAATTTACTGGATGAATTAAATAAACATATAAATATCATGGGTCTTGATGCTCATGAGGACCAGAAAAGTTATAAGGGATTAATTCCAATAATTCAGGAATTGATTAATAGTGGTTTTAGAAAAAATCATCGACTTATCGGAATTGGTGGAGGTATCATCCAGGATATTACTGCTTTTACAGCATCCATCATGTATCGCGGTGTAAAATGGATATTCTTTCCGACTACCTTACTGGCCCAGGGTGATAGCTGTATTGGTAGTAAGACTTCTATAAATTTTGGGGATTATAAAAACCAAGTGGGTGGATTCTACCCACCGAATAAAATTTTTATAAATACGGATTTTCTTGATACTCTTTCTAATGCTGATTTGCAATCGGGGTTAGGTGAAATGAGCCATTATTTCGTTGTTGCTGGAGAAAAAGATTTTAAAGAGTATAAAATTGATTATTCAAACGCTCTTTCTAATAAGAATGTTTTAGCTAAAATGATATTGAATAGTTTAAAAATAAAAAAGCGATATATAGAGATTGACGAATTTGACCAGAAAGAAAGACAAGTTTTTAATTATGGTCATTCTTTTGGTCATGCCATTGAATCATTAACAAATTATACTGTACCGCATGGTATTGCAGTTAGCTTTGGAATGGATATAGCAAATTTTATTTCGGTGAAAAAAAAATATATTCCAATGCAAATTCGTTATGAAATAAGAGAGCTATTGGAAAAAATCTGGGATGGATATGATTTAAAAAATATTGATGTTGAAAAATTTGCTACGGCATTAAGTAAAGATAAAAAAAATGTAGGTAATGAATTGCGATTAATTTTCTGTAAAGGATATGGGAAAGTTTTTAAAGATGCTCAATGTCTTGATGATGAGTTTAAAAATTGGTTAAAAGATTATTTTACCAATGAGTTAAAATAAATGAAGATTTGGAAAAACACATCTACATTAGATGGATTTGATGATGGTCTTAAGTTCACGGAATTAAAAACTGATGCAGACGTGGTATTGATGGGGAGCAAACCCATTGAAATAAATCAGTTTCCAAACCTTAAAGGAATATTCAGGGCTGGCGTGGGGAGAGATAATGTCCCCGAAAGAGAAGCCAAAGAAAAAGGGATTGTTGTTCGATTTCCATCAGATGAAACGGTTAATATCATCTTTGATGAAACAGCCAGTTTTACCTGTAGTTTAATTTTTCGAATGCTATACAGCAATGTCGGCATGATTGAGCCATGGACGAAACTTCCAAGAAACCAAATGTCAGCAAAGAACTTACTTGTTATTGGTACAGGAAAAATTGGAAGCCGAGTAGCAGAATTAATGCACCCATTTATACAAGTTAGCACATTTGATATTTTGCGAAATGAAATATCTGAATTAAAACTAATGATTCAAAATACCGATTGTATTACGATCCACATTCCTAAAAGTAATGATAATATATCTTTTTTTGATAAAGAAAAACTTTCATGGATGAAAGATAACAGTATCCTTATAAATACGGCTAGAGGTTCAATTGTTGATGAAGAGGCCTTGTTTGCTGAAATTTCTAAAGGTCGAATAAAAGCTGCATTCGATGTGTATTGGCAAGAACCTTATGATGGAAAATTGAAGGCATTATATCCGGAGAAATTTTACATGTCACCTCACGTGGCAAGTACGTGCACAGGTTTTTTAGAAGGATGTCGAATCGGGTTGGATGAATTAATTCGAGAACTATCAACATTAAAAATGACTCATGAAGTTAATTGATGTATTCGAACTTAATCATTTCGTAAACACCTGCTGGTCTAAAATTTCTTGGACATAGATATAGTTTAGAATAAACTATTGGAAAAAGTAAAGATAGCAAAAAAATGACGTTTTCAAATTATACCAGGGATTAAAATGGAACCCATAATATCTCTTGATAAACTGGAAAAGGTTTGAATAAAAATTTTTCCAATTTATGGGTATCACTTTTAAAAGACTTTTTAGGAAACCCCAAATAAAGAGAAAATTATGGTAATATTACTTTTATTAGTACCACTAATAATGCTTTTTTGCATTCTCTTTTTAGGGGTTTATACGCCGTTGATCTTCTTTTTTATAATTATTTCATTTATCGTCCCTCCGATTATTTTTAAATATCGTTATTATCCACATAGATCTATTTATGCTTTTCTTTTCTTGTGGATTGTTTTTCCTAAATATATTAGATATATCCCTATTATAGGTACCTATTATTTAACGGGTATCAGTTATTTTGACATTTTACAAACTCTGTCAGTATTACATATCATTATTTTATTGATTATGAAAAGTTATGGAAAAAGAAAGAAAATAATTATACCTAAAAGTTTGCTATTTTTAACGAATATTTTTTTCGCAACAATTCTCATTACTACAATTGCGGGAATAATAAGATACTTCTTTTTTGATTTGAGTTTTCCTTTAAAAATATCAGATGGGAATCTATTAGATTTTTTTGTAAATCCTTTCTATGGTATAATTGTATTACTCGGCTTATGTGCTTTTATCGTTAATTATAAGCAAGTAGAGACACTATTAGCCATTTTAGCTATATCCGGTATTTTACTCCTTACTGAACATCTAATAATGTCGTATTTGGGGTTCTTCAGTAATATGAATGTGTGGGCTTATGCTTCAGACAAGCTTCGATTCAGTAGTTTAATTTTCAGTAGTTACGATTTAAAGGGCTTATTTTGTGTAATATCTACTTTTGCTATATTGTATTTTGTAATTCAGAAAAGAATGTATTATCTATTACCACTTGCTTTATTAATGATCTTTCCTATACAGGTAACCTACCAAAGGACTATTTATTTGGGATATTCATTTGGGATACTTGCTTTTATATTAATCTATCTCCATAGAATAAAATTGATGACGAGGTTTGTTGTGTTGTATCTAGTACTTGTTAGTTTAATTATAGTCATTGGTAATTCAAAAGAAACATATGAAAACGTTAATACCTTTATAATTGGCGATGTAAGAACTGAAAATAAATTTACAAATTCCAAATCTTTATACGACAGAATAGGGCTTTGGTTTAGGTCTGCAGATGTTTTCATCTATTCTTTCCCTTTTGGTGTTGGAGAAGGAATGGCTGAGTCATATTATGGGGCTTCTTTTGTACCGGCAACTATGACCCCACTAGTTTTGTCATCTTCTAAATCTGCATATCAGGCGATATCAGGTCCACGCCAGACAAAGGCGCATAATGTTTATATTCAATTTATTGCTGAATATAATATTTTAGGATTATTTGTACTGTTTTTATTTATAATACAAATATTAAAGAATTTCATGAAAAGTGGATTAGATAATAGGATCCCAGAATATACTGTCTATCGCGCAACTGTATATGCAATGATTACTAGTATAGGAATAATGAATTTATTTGAATCAGCCGCCCGGCTATTCTTTATGTATGGCATGTTACTGTTTTTTACTTATTTAAGTTCAAATTTAATGATTGAAAAAACGATCAATAAAAACAATTAAATTTATCAAATATAGAGTGTTTATTCTATTTCAGTTGGAATCGAATAGTAGAGTTGAAAAGATAATAAAAACAGCATCAAAATCAAATATATCGAATTCAAGTAAGCTCAGCTAGAAGCATAAGGTTTTCATCTATTGAGTCCCTTTAAATTAGAAAAAAATATCCGACCTGAGTTCTCTGTCAATGTTGATAGGGGAATAATTGCTAGATAAAATCGATAGAACTAATTAAGACTAAAAGTAAATGGGGGGGTAGATAAGTGAAAAAACACAAAATTTATATGGTCGGATGTGGCGGTATGCTGGGAGAAGCGTTTTTTGAAAAATATAGACAAGATTATGAATTAAAGTGTACCGATATTGATGTGAATGAAGACTGGCTTTCATACCTAGATTTCCGTGATGCTGATGCTTATAAAACTGATGTAAAAAATTTCAGACCTGACTGGTTATTTCATCTTGGCGCATATACTGACCTTGAATATTGTGAACTACATGAAGAGGTTACATACATAACAAACACAGAATCGGTGAAGTATGCTGTAAAGATTGCAAATGGTTTAAATATTCCAATCCTTTATATAAGTACGGCTGGTATTTTTGATGGTATTAAAGATGTATATGATGAATCAGATACACCTAACCCAATAGGTCATTATGGAAAATCAAAATATTTTGGTGAAAAATTTGTGATTGAAAATGCAAAGGAATATTTGATTTGCAGAGCTGGATGGATGATGGGTGGCGGACCTAAAAAGGATAAAAAATTTATTCAAAAAATTATGAAGCAGATAAAAAATGGCAAAAAAGAGCTTCATATTGTAAATGACAAACTGGGTACACCAACCTATACACACGATTTCGCAACAAACGTTAAATTGTTGATTGAAAAAGGAGAACGCGGTCTATTTAATATGGTTTGTGGTGGATTTACTGGTCGATTTGAGGTCGCAACTGAATTGGTGCGACTGTTGGATCTTCAAGACGACATAAAGATTACGGAAGTTAATTCTGATTATTTTGCAAAGGAATATTTTGCAGATCGCCCTGCTTGTGAACGGCTGATTAACAAAAAACTAGATGATTTAAGATTAAACATTATGCGTGACTGGAAAGTAGCTTTGAAAGATTATTTAAATAATTATTATTCAGCTTATCTTTCACATTCAGAATTTTTATAATTTTACTATGTACATAAAATATGAATAATGATATCTTTTTCAGTGTAATGATTTGTTGCTACAATTCAGAAAAATATCTTAATGAAACTCTAGATAGTGTTGTAAATCAAACCTATAAAAATTGGGAAATTCTGGCAATTAATGATGGCTCAACTGATAATACTGAAAAAATCTTAATGAGTTTTAAGAATAAGGGTATTGCAATAAGATATTATAAACAAAAAAATAAAGGTTTTGCTTCAGCCAGAAATAAAGCGATGGACCTTGCTAAAGGCGAATGGATTGCAATCATAGACCATGATGATATTTGTATGCCAAGTAGATTAGAAGTTCAGGCAAGCCATATTAAAACAAATCCCGAAGCTAAACTATTTTTTGCAAACACTATTCATTTCAACAATGAGAATCCTATGATTCGACATCAATTTGATCGAATTAAACCATATGAATTAGATTTGAGAGCAGAAAAAGTAATGAATAATCTTCTTCGCCATGGCTGTTTTATAGATACTGAGAGCGTTGTTTTTAATAAGAAAGCGGCCCTTGATATTGGTGCGTTTAATACGTCATATAAATATGTAGTTGATTTTGATTTTTTTTTAAGAATGGGCTCAAAATACGACATGTTTGCTAGTCAAGAAATAATTTCTAAATGGAGGATCCATAAACAACAGGCTACCCAGACAATGAGATATGTTATTCATGATGAAAGAAAGAAAATGTTTAATGAATATCTCTGGTTTAACGGGGTTACCAATAAGACACGATTTGCAATGCTATTTAATCTTGTAAAAAATTATATTAAAGATAATTTAATAAAATGGAACATACACTGATAAAACAGTTAGTATTTTAAAATCAAACAATCTTGAATTCAACTCTTAAGTGCAACTCAAAGAATGGTTGTAGAAGAAGCGGAGTGGCTGTATGCTTCGCACCTTACTTACAACCAAATAAGAGGTGCACAAATGAAACGATACAGCCAGCTCACGCTGGAACAAAG
>JADHUD010000116.1 GCA_016784705.1 Spirochaetia bacterium
CAGAAAGATCCTGGGTGGTTTAACAGCCAATCTCCTAATTCAGAAGGAAATCGGAAAAGATTTTGTCTTTTCCTAAGTAATTTCTTGATACCAGTGATTTGTTCAACTAAAAAGCGACATTTTACTTTACAGGAAGCGAATAAATAAAAAAATATTTTACACAGTGAAATATCTAAAAATTAATTAACTATATACATAAAAATAAAATAGCTCCTTTTTATTTGTATAGTCAAACAGAAATATGGAAAAATTCAGTTATGGTAGGAATATTTTGATCTTTTTGTTGACTGATTATTAGTATGCTGTAATAATTAGGATGGTTCATTTTGTATTCTAATTAGGAGATTTTGATATGAAAATAGTTGATCTTGCCGGCTCTTGGCGTCTGCTGCAGAGGGAAAAAGATATTGATGTACCCATTACGATACCAGGGGATATCTATTCAGCATTGTTAGAAGCCGGAATAATAGACGATCCCTATTACAGTACGAATGAACTGGATCAACTTTGGATAGGCCGGTGCAGCTGGGAACTGACCTGTACATTTTCTCTTACCGATTCTGAACTGTCGGATTACCTCTATGTCCATGCCGATTCAATTGATACGATAGCATCTCTCTACATAAATAATGAACTCATAGGTGAAAGCAGTAATATGTTTGTTAGAAAGCGTATTCTGTTGGGGAAAGTTGGGAAAGTTGGGAATGCTGTTAGAGCAGGGGAGAATACACTGCGGATAGTATTGGAGGCACCGGAGACTGCAGCAATAGCGAGAGCTGAAGAAGTATCTCATTATTATCCATTTTCCGAATATCCGGTAACATCGCCGCATAGAAATTTAATCAGAAAAGTGCAGTGTCACGGTGGTTGGGATTGGGGCCCCTGTATTATGACAAGCGGTCTGTACGGAGATATGTATATAGGAAATGCGGCTCCCTTCAGAATCGACTATGTAACGACCAGATCAGTACAGATTCCCGGGAGCCGGGATTGGGAAGTTGAAATTTCCTGTGAAATCTATACTCCAGAAAAAGGATTGATGAAAATAGCGTATGAGCTTGATGATATTCAATGTTCCCAAACGGTTGAAATGGATGCCGGTACTGAAATCATTACTGCAAAAGTAGTTAAAACTGATCCGGAACTCTGGTGGCCGTCCGGGTACGGCAGCCGGCCGTTGTACAGTCTCAAGGTAACCGTTCCGGGAGATTCAATACAGAAACGTATCGGGTTCAGGAAAATCGAAACAATATCTGAGAAAGATGATAGCGGATTGAGTATGTTTTTCCGGGTAAACGGCCGGGATGTTTTCTGTAAAGGTGCAAACTGGATTCCTGTCGATGCACTTCCTTCACGGCATACTGAGGAAGCCTATCGAAGACTTCTGGAGGATGCTGCTGCCGTTCACATGAATATGATCCGGGTCTGGGGAGGCGGCCAGTATGAAAGCGATCTTTTTTATGACATTTGTGATGAACTGGGAATACTGGTCTGGCAGGATTTTATGTTCTCCTGTTCAACCTATCCGGCAGAGCGGGAATTTCTCTCCAGTGTGGAGGCTGAAACGGTTCACCAGGTTAAGCGTCTTAAAGATCATCCATCTATAGCAATCTGGTGCGGTAATAATGAGTGCCTTGGTGCGCTTACCTGGTACAAGGAGACAATAAAAGAGCGGGATGTGTACCTTGTTGATTATGACCGGCTCTATAACGGAACTATCGGATAATTTGTTAAGGAACTGGATCCCGACCGTCAATGGTGGCCATCATCACCTTCAGCAGGACCTGATGATTTTTCTGACTGCTGGCATGATGATACGAAAGGCGATATGCACTACTGGAGCGTCTGGCACGAAGGTAAACCCTTTGAAGCCTATCGGGAAGTGGTTCCAAGATTCTGTTCCGAATTTGGATTTCAATCCTTTCCCTCTGCAGCAGAAGCCGCAGCATTTCTGCCTGAAGACCAGATGAATGTAAGTTCGCCGGTTATGCATCATCATCAAAGAAACGATCGTGGAAACGCGATAATTATATCAACATTAACACGATATTTCCGATTCCCCTCGAGTTTTGCAGATTTTATGTACTTGAGTCAGGTACAGCAGGCGTATGCTATAAAAACGGCGGTAACTTTTTGGCGATCAAGAAGACCTGTCTGTATGGGAGCTCTCTACTGGCAGCTTAATGATGTCTGGCCTGTTGCCAGTTGGTCCTCGATAGAGTATTCGGGCCGATGGAAGCTGCTGCATTATGAAGCAGCAAGGTTTTTTGCGCCGGTTATGCTTTCGGCTTATGGTAAAGGGGATGGAACTGTTGAAGTGTCAGGGGTAAATGACACCTCAGTTGATGTGAAAGGATACGTATCAGCTGTCTGGATGGGTTTTGATGGAGTTGAGCTTGCCGAAGAGTCTTTTGAAGCGGTTATTAAACAGGACTCAGCAGTAATCCTTAAAGAATTGTCCAAACCCGAGGGCATAGATGCATCCTCTGCATTTCTTTCTCTATCACTCAAAGCTATCGATGGGATACTTTACACTACTGAACTCTTTTTGGATTTTCCCGGCCGTTGTGAATTAAAGCATGCAGCCGTAACACTCGATGCTGAAGGATGGGAAAAGGGTGATGACGGGATTGTATTCTATACTTTTCGGCTTTCAACAGATGTACCTGCTTTCTATCTGGATCTGCAGACAGACACCGCTGGCAGGTTTGAAGATAAGGGATTTCACCTGATGCCGGGAAAACCCCGGGCAGTACGGTTTTTTCCCGACAAATCTGTTGATTTGGACATTGATAAGGCGTCAGCTGTTGCAGTTACGGTGAGGCATCTGCGGGAAACCTATTGAGAGATCTTATAGATTGAAGCAACTTAAAGTTATAAAGCAATATATTGTTCTTTCAGAATTAATAAGAGCTTACCCGATTGCCAGTGCTTTGTACAACTTAAATCTTAGGATTCTTACTTGTACGCGGTAGGTATCTGCTGCGTCAGAATACCTCACCCTAGCCCGCTAGGGCATCGTATTCTTTCTTGCATGTACCCACCGGGTACTGCATAAGAACCTGTAAGTTTAAGCTGTACTAAGCACTAGAATTCCACCTTTGGGTTCTCTCTTGCGGCAGTATCTATTTCGAAGTAATCCTGTTTCACTAATCCCAGGTTTCCTGCGACCATATTTGCCGGGAACATCAGGATTGCCCGGTTGAAACTTTGTACCACATCATTGTAGCGTTTTCTTGCAACAGCCAAACGATTCTCTGTACCTGCAAGCTCATCCTGCAATCTGATGAAGTTTTCGTTTGATTTCAGTTCAGGATAGTTCTCCACTACTACAAGCAGTCTTGAAAGAGCTGACTCCATCCCATTGGAAGCCTCTGCAGTCTCTGCTACACTGCCTGCTCCTGCAAGTTTACTCCGTGCTTCTGCTATCTGAACAAAAATGCTCTCTTCCTGGGCTGCGTATCCTTTGACAGTCTCAACCAGATTCGGGATAAGGTCATACCTGCGTTGAAGCTGGTTCTCAACTTCAGCCCAAGAACCCTCAATTACCTGCTCCTGTGAAACTAACCGGTTTCTCGTTGATATATACCAGAATCCGCCGAAAACAATCAGCAGAACAATTATTACTAAAACTACTAAAATAGGTGAAAATTTTTTTCCCGCCATACCTCTCAAATCTCCTTTTTTAAAATGATCGTGAGCCGCCGCCGCCGCCGAATCCGCCGCCGCCGAATCCGCCAAATCCTCCACTTCCGAAGCCGCCGCCGCGTCCGGATGATCCAAAACCGCCGCTGCGGTAACCCCGTCCACTTATCTGTCCCAGCAGAAACAGATGAAAGAATCTGCGCCTGCCGCCCAGCAGGAAGACTAATATACCTATGACAAGGATAATTATGCCAAATGTGTCTGTTTCGGAATCATCCTTCACTGCATACGTATCCAGATTCACATTCTTAAGCTCAAAATCACGCCTCTTTGCCAGGGTTGCAGCAATCGCACGGCTTCCTTTGAGTAATCCGCTTGAGAAATTCCCTTCACGGAAATCCGGAAGTACATAGGTGTCAAGAATACTTCCGGTTAATCCATCAGTTAGATCTCCCTCAAGACCGTAACCGACCTCAATGCGGACCTTTCTATCCTCAACGGCAAGAAGCAGAATAACCCCGGTATCAGAATCTTTATTACCGACTCCCCATGCCTCCGCTAACCCGATACTGTAACTTTCAATCGGCATTCCTTCAAGAGATGCAATTGTTACAATAGCCAGCTCAATATCGCCGCTTTGCCTGAGAGCAGCCGCAGCCTGCTCCATAAGTGCTTTGTCTGCTGAGGATATAACACTGGCAAAATCATTTACATACCCCTTTGGAGATGGGTACTCAGCAGCAAAAAGCGATGCAGGCAACATAAAAAGTAGAATGAAAACTGCTGCTGCAGCACCGATTCCGGTGATGCTTTTTCTGTTCTGCTGAAAATTATTCAGAATCATAACTATCTACCACATCGAGAATTGAGAGATATTGTGACTGCAGATCAATTACCAATTTTTCAATCTGCAGAGATTTATTATCCAAACCGATAGTACGAAGTTCGAGAAGTTTGATAAAAGGTTCCTCATCTATTGTAAATCTGGAGGCCAGCTTTTGCACAAGATTGTCCACCGAGTTTGCTTCCTCTGATCCCTCAGCCGCTCCTTCAGCAGCCCCATCAGCACTACCAGAATTCCTCTTTTCAGCATCTGTCAGGCTGATTAATGCTCTAAATAATGAAAGCTGCGATCCAGCCCAATCAGACAGGTTTCTTTTCAGCAGTCTGTTATCACCGGACGAACCCAGAATTATCTGTCTGAGTGTCTGGACGCTGCCTCGGAGCATTGACTCAACTTGGTGCCGCAAATTTTTATTGGCAATTTCCATCTCTATGAACAGGTCATCACCCTGAATAATGAGCATGGTGTTTTTCAGTTCCAGATATTCAACAGGAAAAATATCTGAGGAGGTGAGCAGCTCCTTTTTTGAAAGAAGATGAGGCGTGATTCTGTATTTTGTCAGGGTTTTCCGGGCATTTTTTCCCAGATCAAACAAATGGGCCGGGTCTGCTTTGTCAACAATAATCAAGATATTAATATCAGATACGCCCTGAACCCATCCGCCCGCAGCAGCACTGCCGTATAAAGCTGTCATTACCAATGAATCGCCATATACCTCTCTAAGAATTGGCATAAAAGCATCAATTGCTTTTGTTACATATGCATCTACTTCAACTTCCACTTCACCATTTCCCATCTATGACTCCTCTCTATTCTAATGATACTTGAGCCAATTTCAAAATGCTTCGCATTTTTGGAAATTGGCTTTTGAAGTTTGCTATATATTCAAATAAATAATTATTATATAATTATTTATTTGAAATACAAACTTCTGACCAAATCGTCGAAATTTCAAAATAAAATCATTTTGAAATTTCCTCACCTGTATATTTTTCAGAGGTGTTTTTATCATGCAAAATTACCTCGAACCGCTGTTCATCTTAATAATAATGAGATTTGCGGAGGAAGTACAGTATATTTTTATCCATGACGTCCATGGCGATCATAGACAATACTAGGCGTCCATAGACGATACTAGACGATTTGACAGATTAGGCGCTCCTGACTGGTAAGCGGATTTTACGGCTGATTGCATATCATACCCGAAATCGACCCGAACGATGTATGATTCTCTGCAAATCTCGTAGATTCCTGAGAAGATTAACTTCTTGTATCTTTGAAAGACCCTGAGGGTGATAAAAAAGGATCAGAAGCTTTTGAACAATCTCCTGAAGGGGGATAGTATGATCATAGAGCGCATAGGAAATTTTTTCACCCCAAAGCTGCCACCCGATCTCTTCCGGCTTCGGAACAAACATTTTTTTAGCTGATTTTTTTATGAGCCGCTTTACATTTTTATTGATCTGCACCTTAATCGGCCGTATCCGGGGTATGAAAAAGTAAAAACAAAGCAGGAGCACCAGTATTATCAGAATAAATAAAGCAGCATATCTCTTTCCGAAAGATAGAACTCTGCCGGGTTCAGATCCTTCAGTCTGTACTGGAGATTGGAGAACTCCCCAGGACTCCAGCTGTTCAATTGTTCTCCCGTCATCAGTGGTATTAGCGTATACACTATCTTCTGTTAATCCAATGAGCGGAGGAGTAACTTCCCAGGGAATCCAACCTCTTCCCTCTATATAAATCTCCGGCCATTGATGCGAAGAGTATCCGGTAATCCGGGATTCTCCAATTGTTCCGGGTATGCGGTTCTGCTCTGAAAACCGGCTGGGTATATACTGCTCTTCCTGCTGAGGAATAACAGTCATAAAACCCTTGGCTATGCGAACCGGAATATCATTTAATCTCGCTAGAATTGCGGCAGCGGAGGAGAAGTGGACACAGTATCCCTCTTTTGTTACAAAGAGAAAATCTTCTATTGGATCAGAGTTTGCTGCGGTATCCAGGGTATAGGTGAACCCTTCGGTCAGATATTTTTTTATATTCCTAAGTGTTTCAAAATCATTCATTCCCCGAAGGCTCCGGGCCAGCAGAGAAAAAGTTTTTACGGTTTCAGAAGGCAGCCGAAGTCTCATGGATATGTCCCGGGAATCAGTTAAGGCCGCATCAGATCTATCAGCTATGTACGCAGGATGTGTGTACAGTGTAACTTTATCGCCTTTTCCCAGGGGTATACCCTCTGGAGGTTCTACCATGGTATCAGGGGGAAGAGTATACACCGAATCACCAACACGAACAGCAAAGGTTTCCTGAGTTACAGGAATTCTCGGGTACAGATCAGTAATTACAGTGAGTAAAATTTCCCGGGCGGTCTTGCCCTGCAGGAGAGGCGGATCATTAGCTGCTGGTTCAGGTGTGGTTAATCTGGCAGGTTTCTCGGCAGTCCAGGCTGTTCCGTTGAAATAGTACGAAATATCACTTTTCATATATAATACGGTCCCGCGTTCCGCCTCAACCGCAAAAAGTACGTGATTAGTAAGATAAGGACGTGCCCCGGTAAAATGATTTTCCGAGTAGGGATGGCCATATCCGGGAATATTGAAGGTTAGGGGGAGCTGAGGAAGGATATTCAGCAAAGTTGATCTGAGTAATCCTGAAATTCCGTCAATAACGTCACTTCCGCGGGCTTCAAGTTTTTTTATGGGTGGAACCCATGATATCGCAGCAGAAATTGCTATAATGAGGAGTCCGTACTGGATAAACCGGATCCGCCCTTTTTCTGGAAGATACATGAACATATTCAGGCATACCAGGATGCTGAAAGGCAGAATACTGTAGATAGAGGGGAATAAAATTAACACAACCAAATTGATCAGGAGCAGCATGCTGATGAGAGCCCGGATTTTATGTTTCCAGATTAGCAGCCAAGAACATCCGAGTGAGGTGAAAAAACCTGCAGTGAATGAGAAAATGAATGAAACAA
>JADHUD010000117.1 GCA_016784705.1 Spirochaetia bacterium
CCGGTAATGACGCACCGGATGCATTTGAACTGAACATGGAAAATTTTCTTGCACATGCAACCCGCGGATCACTACGGCCAATTGATCCATTATTTACATCAACTGGTCTGGACAAGAGCGTCTACAGTCCGGGTTTACTGGATGCAGTAAGTTTTGATGGAAAACTTCTTGCAGTTCCTCTGATGTTTTCAACAGTTGTTCTGGTGTACAACATGGATCTTTTTGATCAGGCCGGTGCAGCATATCCCACACAGGACTGGACCTGGGCCGATTCCCTTGCAGCCGCACAAAAGATTTCAGCACTTGGTGATGATATCTGGGGCATGTATAATCCCATTCAGTTTTGGGAGTTCTACAAGGTTTCTCAGCAGAACGGCGGCGGACTTATGACCCCCGATGGAAAAGCATTTACTATTAACAGTAAAGAGAATGTTGCCACACTTCAGTATATGCTTGACAGAGTCTATAAGTATCATGTAATGCCGACTCGTGAAGAACAGGCTGACAGACCGGAAAGCGACCTCTTTGTTGAGAATAAACTGGGTATGTGGCTGAATGGGGTATGGGCATTTAACGACCTTAAGAAAAGAGCTGACTTTCCCTGGGGCGTTGAAGTTGAACCCGGAAATCTATCTAAAGCTACTCACTTCTTTGGAAACGTAGGTTGTGTAAGTACTACTACCAAAAATCCGGAAGAGGCCCTAATGCTGCTTAACTTTCTTGCATCCGCACCTGCTGCAGTTGATATGAGACTTGATGCAATGTGGGAACTTCCCACAGTAGCGGATCCTGCAATTATGGAGCGGTATATCAATGATACTCCTCCTGAGAATAAAATTGCAGTTCTTAACTCACTGGAATATGCGGTAAAACCACCGGCCCTTGAAAAATTTGCTGAACTTACCAACATTGTCAATACAAAAATTGAAATGGCAAGAGACGGCCTCCTTTCGGCACAGGATGCACTTGATCAGGCACAAAAAGAGGCCGTCGCGAACGTCAAACTCTAAGGAATTTGCCTGACAGCACTCCTGAAGATGACGTCCATAAAAGCTGCGGGTAGTGGATAGGCCGCTATCCGCAGACTTTTTTCTTTACTAAAACCTAATTCTAAAGGATAAATTGATGGAGTACAAGGATAATATCAGTGTGAATCAGTCAGGTGCAGAGTTGACAGGTACCATCTTGCACCACCCTCTTGGAAACGAACAGCCCTATTATCAGAAAGCCATTGAGCGGTTCCCCCGATACCCTGTCGCTCTCGAACCTGTTTTGATCGGCTTTGTAGTTGAGCCAAACCCAGCTGAGAGTGTATTTCTCCTCTGGTCAAATGATGATTGGAAGTCAACTCACCGGATTGATGCTTTATGCATTGGAAATACCGATAGTGTTGGACACAGCGGCTTTGAGCACAATTGGACTGCCCTGATACCTGGAACAGAAGCTGGGAAAAGGGTCTCCTACAGACTGGCAGCATTAACCGGTCAGAGAACTATTGAATCTGAAACCTACTCCTATATGCCAATGCAGAGAATAGTCTGCCGGTGTTTACGGATAACAGATAATGCAGCGGTATTTTCAGATGATAAAGGTACCTGTGCGGTTACATGGGAATTCAGCCCTGAAAGCAGCAGCCGGATTCGGCAGGAGCTGACTGTGGATCTGGATTATAAGGCTCCTGCCGCTGAATCTGTTGTTGGGGAAATATCTTCAAAATATAGAAAAGTATTCGGTGATTACGAGCTGAATTCTGACAGCACCAACAATGAACTTACTCTGACCCTTACTGAGAATGGAAGCGAAGTGCTGAGACATTGCGGACCTGTCGAGCTGCTTGTTACACCTGATCGTGAGGTTTTTCAATTGAATCTGGCTTTTAAAGCGGGTGCAGATGAAAAGTTCTACGGTTTCGGCGAAAGGTATAATAAGCTGAACCAGCGGGGTCAGATTATTCATTCAACAGTATTTGAACAGTACAAAAACCAGCAGCTGAAAAGTTATCTGCCGGTTCCTTTTTTCTTCACATCGAAAGGCAGGGGTTTTTATACTGCCGATGATCATAGAATTATCTATGATCTCTGTGCTTCAGATGATCTCTGCTGGAAAATGCAGATTGAGATGCATGAGGGGAGAGGGATAACATCTTATCTTTATACAGGAACTCCAGTAGAGATGATTTCAGCCTATTCTAAAACCTCAGGATTACCCGTTATGCCGCCGGAATGGATTTTTGGACCATGGATGAGCAGTAATGAGTGGAATACGCAGGACCGTGTACTGGCAGAAGCGAGAAAAACTGTTGAACTGGATATTCCCGCAACGGTTCTCGTTATTGAAGCATGGAGTGATGAGACCACCTTCTATATCTGGAACGGAGCCGAATATAAACCGAAAGATCCGGATCTTCCATTCTCCTACAGCGATCTATCATTTGAAAACTCAAAATACTGGGATAATCCTAAAGCTATGGCTGAAGAGCTTCACAAGCTGGGTATGAAGCTTGTTCTCTGGCAAATCCCTATAATCAAGAGATCCTCATGGCCGAATATACAGCATGAGGCTGACTGGAAACATGCGGTGGATAACTCTTTCTGTGTGAAAGAGGCTGACGGCTCGCCTTACTTTGTTCGGCCGGGTTGGTTTCAGACCGGGCTGTTAATGGATTTTTCTAATCACAAGGCTTCCGAATGGTGGTTCAAGAAACGTAATTACCTCGTAAAAGAGTGCGGGGTTGATGGGTTTAAAACCGATGGCGGCGAACACCTTTGGGGAGAAGGCACCAGATTCAGCAATGGAAAAACAGGGACAGAGATGCTGAATGCCTATCCGAACTCCTATATTGGTGCATATCATAACTTTCTGAAGGAGCGCAAGGGACATGAGGGAGCAACCTTCAGCAGATCCGGGTATCGCGGAGCACAGCAGTTTCCCTGCCATTGGACCGGAGACCAGGGCTCTTCCTGGGAATCCTATCGTGGAGTAGTCAATGCAGTTCTTAATGCAGGACTCTCCGGCATTCCCTTTATAGGGTGGGATATCGGCGGATTCAGCGGTGAAATACCCTCAACTGAACTCTATCTCAGATCTGCAGCAGCCGCAGCCTTTTCACCGGTTATGCAGTATCACTCAGAATTCCATGATCATACAGAACCGCACGTAGACAGAACACCCTGGAATATAGCAGAGCGGAACAATACTCCGGAAGTTGTCGGCATCTATCGTATGTATGCAAAACTACGCTGTGCCCTGCTTCCCTACTTGATGCAGGAGGCAGCGTACTGCTGCAGGACTGGCGAACCAATGATGCGGCCTTTACTGCTGGATAATGCCGGCGATTTGCAGTCCTGGGATATTGAGGATCAATATCTCTTTGGAAGGGCTCTCCTCGTTGCACCGATTCTGTTTGAGGGAGCAGCGTCACGAAAGGTATACCTTCCTGCCGGAGAATGGGTTGATGCTTGGACAAATGAACAGTTTTCCGGACCCGTTTGGGTCGAGCGTCAGGCGGGAATTGAGTTGATTCCTCTCTACAGATCAGTAGAAGCTGAATGGCCGCTGGATGACCAGATTTTTAGTACCACCCTTGCTGAATTGTAGGAGCTGAGAATGTATTTCCATAAGATAGAACACCCGTTTAATTTTGTATTTGGAGACGAGCACAGAGATTTACTTGATGGAAACATCAGGTTTAAAGGTGAAGATCTGGGTAGTGACGTATACAGAGTTTCAGCTGAGGGAGAGGGTTGTAAACGTTGGGAAGTACCGCCCCGGGAATCTGATGCAGCAGGGATCCAGTTTGAAAGTATCAACTCTTCCGGCACACTGGAAGTGGGTGCGAAAGGGGAAATTTCGTTATCATTCAATGGTCGTGAACAGCTGAAATCCAGGGGAACCGCAGCCTTCGGGCTGTGCGGAAAAAAGTGGGTATTTTGTTTTAACCTTGCACCCGGGTATCATTTTTACGGGATGGGTGAAAAAAATATAGGGTTTGAAAAATCCGGTATCCGAACGAAATTCTGGAATACCGATGTGTGGGGGGATTTCTCGGATGATGATGGACTCTTTGGAGTTACAGACCCGATGTATATCTCAATCCCATATATGCTTATTCAGACTGCGCAGGATGCCTGGGCGGGAATGCTCATACATAATCCTTACCCGGTGTTCATGGATACCGGTGCAAGACAGGTAATTGAAGGGGTTAAAGACTCGGGACAGGACGATTCCTATTTTTATACCGGATCAACAGACGGAATCCCCGATATCTACTTAATAGCCGGGAAAAATCCGGCTGAAGTAACCAGAAAACTGCAGAAATTAAGCGGGGATGTTCCCCGTCCTCCATTATGGTCACTCGGTTATCAGCAGTCACGGTGGGGTTATGGATCTGCAGAGGATATCAAGCATCTTGAAGAGAAATTTACTGAACTGGCAATTCCCTGTGATGGACTCTGGCTGGACATTGATTATATGGATGAATATAAAATATTCACATTTGATACAGCAAAGTTTGCTAACCCCAAAGAAACTTTCAATTCTGTTACCCGTATATCCGGGCGAAAGATAGTCCCTATTCTTGATCCCGGTATTAAGCGGGAAGAGGCCTATACCGTCTGTAAGGAGGGAGTAGCGGAATCTATGTTTTGTCTGACTGCAGAGGGAAAGCCTTATGTGGGGTTTGTCTGGCCTGGTGCCTCGCATTTTCCTGATTTTTCACTGGAAAGGGTAAAAGCATGGTGGGCCTGGATGACAAAAGAGCTGGTAAATCTCGGTGTTTCAGGGTTTTGGATTGATATGAATGATCCCAGCACGGGGTCTGCTGAGCTGAGTGAAATGCGGTTTTCCGACGGTGCGCTTTCACATGAAAGTTATCATAACCAGTATGCAAACGGGATGGCTAAAGCAGTTGTAAAAGGACTGCTCGATGCAGAACCGGATAAAAGACCTTTTGTTTTAACCCGAAGCGGGTTTATTGGAATAAATAGTCATGCTGCAGTCTGGACAGGGGATAATCACTCAAACTATCACCATCTGCGGATGGCTGTTGAGATGGAGTTGAGTCTCTCCTTATCAGGAGTACCCTTTGCAGGCTCTGATATCGGCGGATTCGGTTGTGATGCAGAACCGGAGAATTTTATAGACTGGTATAAAACCTGCTTTCTTTTTCCATTTTTTCGCAATCACAGTGCTGATGGAACGGCAAGGCAGGAACCCTGGGCTTTTAGTGAGGATGTCCTGCATACCACCCGTGAATATATTCGTTCCAGATATGCATTCCGGCCCTATCTCTATAATTTGTTTATTGAGCTTGAAAGGTCCGGAGATCCTGTTATTCGGCCGCTGCTCTATGAGTTTGATGGGTACTGTTCTCTTGCCACTCAGTTTATGGTCGGGAGTGCTGTTATGCAGGCTCCGAAAATGGAAAAGGGTAAAACAGTACAGTTGGTGAGTATTCCTCCGGGATACTGGTATGAACCTTGGGCTGGTGAGTGGATAAAGGGAGCTGCGGATCTTGATGTTTCAGTTACTGGAGAGAGTACACCGATTTTTTTCCGTGAAGGTTCAATTATTCCATTAAGCCGATATGCTGATATTGGTGACCCCTTAACTGAAATAGATCTTTTTATGTGTGCCGGCGGTAGTAGAGAAAGTTCCGGCTCCGGAGAGTATGAGTGTGATGGTGGTGAGGGTTTTGCTTATAAGAATGGGGAGATAACTTCTCTGGATATGTCCTACAGCTTCCATGAAGGAGATCTTTCAATCACAATCCGGTGCAGTAATGCAAAATACAGCCCGCTTACTATACGGGTAATGGTACCGGAATCTGTTAATTCTGCAAACCTGCAGTTAGTTCAATCTGATGGTATCCAGGAGCATCACAATTGTGTATTTTCTGAACAAGCATTCCCGTTACCCGGGGATTGCAGGTGTGTTAAGGTATCTCAATGTATTTCTCTTAACTGAATAAAAAAATTTCCCGTTGCAGTTCAAGTGAACCCGCAGTATCATTAGGTGCTGAAATTGCAGGAATTTGCAGGAGTGCACCTAGTTCTGATGGTATTGACGTTAGTCAAAATCTGCATGGGAGAAGTTTGTATGGTTCAGGATAAAACTGGGAGAAGAGAGCAGCTGTATGGCCTTTTAGGAGACCTGCCGCCTCTGCAGCAGAAGATATCTGCAGCAGTTGAGTCAATAACGCAAAAAGATGAGTATATACTGGAAAAACTCATTTTGAATCTTAATGGAACAGAACCTGTTCCGGCATACTTTGTAAAACCTTTACATTGTGCAGATAAGACACCCTGTATTCTCTATAACCATTCACATGGTGGTAATTACCTGTTAGGTAAAGAGGAATTGCTGGCAGGAAATGAATATCTGCAGACACCCCCGTATGCACAAGTACTTACCTCTTTGGGCTATTCAGTGCTCTGTATAGATGCTTGGTGTTTTGGTGAACGGCATGGTCTTTCAGAGCTGGAACTATTTAAAGAGATGCTCTGGAAGGGGCAGGTTCTCTGGGGCATGATGGTTTATGACAGCCTGAGAGCCTTGGATTATATCTGCTCCAGAACTGATGTTGACCCAAAACGTATAGGAACACTAGGAATGTCCATGGGAAGTACCATGGCATGGTGGGCAGCGGCACTGGACAGTAGAATAGGTGTCTGTGTCGATATTTGCTGCTTGACAGATTTTTCTGCACTCATTGAGGAAAACGGTCTGAACAGGCATGGTATATACTATTATGTTCCATCCTTGCTCAAGTTTTTTACCGCAGCAGATATCAATGCGTTAATTTCTCCCCGTCCGCATTTGAGCGTTACCGGAAAGAGGGATCTGCTTACGCCTCAAAAAGGAGTGGAACGAATAACACGGGAGTTGAGAGAGGTTTATCGCAATGAAGAAGCTGCTGACAAATGGGTTCAGAAGCAGTATGATACCGGTCACTGTGAGCTGGCCGAAATGAGAACTGAAGTTGTATCTTTTTTACGTAAATGGCTTTGAAGTGTTGAAAAATAGGTGAAAAAATATTTTTTTCAGTTACATAAATACCATAGAACGTATAGTATCTATACATGAAACAGTTTAACAAACAGTTTGACGCACAAAAAAATTATTATATACTGCTGGCAGCCATGATCTGTTTTGCAATTGCTGCAGCACTTTTGCAGGGAGTGCAGGATAACTATCTTGCAGGAAGTCTCAATGTTTCAAGATCAGGCCGGGGAGTGGTGGAATTCTTTCGTGAAATGCCCGGGCTTCTGCTGTTTCTTATACTTGCGCTATTCTACAAGATGCCGGAACACCGGATTCTAAGAGTAGGTTTTTTTGTTACCATCCTTGGGATTACAGGATTTGCAGCTGTTGGTGCACAACTCATTCCCGCTGTATTTTTCCTGACGATTATTAGTGCAGGACAGCATATTCTTATGCCTATCCGGCAGTCTTATGCAGTGCATTC
>JADHUD010000118.1 GCA_016784705.1 Spirochaetia bacterium
TATTGCCGGTTCTCCAATACCTTTTGCACCGGTAAGTGAGTGGGGATCAGGATTCTCTACGATGATTCCGGTCATTTCAGGAAGATCTGTTGTTCTCGGGATTTTATAGGTATCAAAATTGGTAGTGATTACTTTTCCTTCATGTTGTTTGAAATGTTCCATAAGAGCCATTCCAACTCCCTGAGTAATACCTCCGTACATTTGTCCCAGTACCATTGCCCGGTTAACCGCTTTTCCGATATCATGTGCCGCAACGATATTTTTCAGTGATATTTTTCCGGTAGATTTACTTACCGTAAGTTCTACAGCCTGACAGCTGTAAACATACGTAAAATAGGCGTTTCCCTGTCCTGTGGTATCATCCCAGCTCACTGGCGGAGCCTGATAGACACCAAAAGCATAGGGAGTAATTTGCTGCAGGAATAGTTCGTGCATCGCCTCTTCCCAGGTGAGGCTGTACGCATAATTCAGACCCCAGATTTTATCATCATGGAAGGTTATTTCTTCGTGTTTGCATCGCAATCGTTCAGCAAGGTTTTTAGAAAGCAGATTTTTGAATTCTCCGGCTGCTTTAACAACAGCACTTCCTCCCATTATCGTTCCACGGGTTGCAACGGTAGTACCACTGTCCGGGATATTACTGGTTGAAGATCTGCGGTAACGAATCCGCTCGATATTGACACCAAGTTCTTCTGCAAGAACAAGCATCATAACTGAATCTGATCCCTGTCCATTTTCATGAATACCGGTTTCCAGCATGAGAGACCCATCAAACTGGCCATTGATTATACAGGAACAGAAATCCATTCCTTCTGCCCCGAGGCTGGATCCGCGGTAGCTTATTGCCAGACCTATTCCATATAACTCATCAGTTTCCGAGTCTCCGAAAGAGCACTTCTCATACTTCTTTCTAAAACCGATTTCATGGGCAACTTTATTCATCACCTCTTCAAGGCTGACTGTATGGGTATCGAGAATCTGTCCGGTTACGGTCTCACTGCCTTGTTTTACCATGTTTATTCTGCGCATACCAAGCGGGTGAATCCCCAGCGTGTGAGCTGCTATATCTATAATCTGTTCTACAGAAAAATTTACCTGCGGGGCACCGAACCCTCGCATTGCTCCGTTGAAAATGTTATTTGTAGCAATACCGTAGATATCGGCATGAATATTTTTTACTGCATAGGGTCCGAAACATTGTGCGGTGGATCTCCAGGTTACCCAGGGTGTTACAGAGAGATACGCACCGGAATCAGCGTACATTTCAGCTTTTACTGCACGTATTTCACCTTCACTGCTGATTCCTACTTTATACTTCATTGTATAGGGATGCCGTTTATAGGTCTCCCTGAATGACCATTCACGCTTGTAGGTCAATTTTACCGGCCGGTTCAGCAGTCTGGCTGCCAAAGCAGCTCTTGCACATACCGCTGCAGCATTATCATCTTTGCCTCCGAAACCGCCGCCTACAGATATGGTGTAGACCTCTATATTCGATAACGGTTCACCCAGAAAAGCAGCAGTAAATCGTCTGGTACTGAAGGGGTGCTGCATACTGCCGTATACTTCAATCACCCCGTCAGATCTTGGGATACAAAGAGCAGATTCAGGTTCCATGTATGCCTGTTCAATTGCCTGTGTTTCAAATTCCTCTTCAAGGATTAGTTCGCATGATTCAAACTCTTTCTCGGGATTTCCATGGCGGAGTCTGTGTTCAGCAATGATATTAGAGTTTCCAAATGCCGGAACAAGCGGTGCATCATCCTTTAAGGCATCTTCAATGGTGAGAACAGGAGTTACGGGATCTGCTGTTATTACGACTAGTTCAGCTGCCTTTAATGCGGCTTTCCGGGTTTGTGCAACAACCAGAGCACAGACATCTCCCCAGGATCGAATATTCTTTGCTGCAAGAATCGGATAATCCTTTTCAATTTGACCAAAGCTGGACATACCCGGAACATCTTCAGCAGTCAGGATACGGACACACCCGGGAACTTCCATGGCTTTCCGGTAATCTATGGTAAGATTTACTGCTGCAGTATAATCCGCATATACCGGTACCATATGCAGCATTCCTGATACAGAATAGTCATCAGCATAGGCTGCTCTTCCGGTAACTTTTGCAAATCCGTCATTTCTAAAAGGTTTTTCCTGTTTCATTATGCATTCCCGTCTTTCTTTTGGCTATAGAGGCAATTTTTTAAAATTCGAAGTCTTAAACTTTGATTTAATAAAAATCAACCATAGGTTGATTCATTCTCTTTAGTGTACAATATGAAAAGATTTAGCACAATATTTTTTTCATACTCCTGCAACAATTTGCAACAAAATACTTGCGTTATTACCTTTTTGTGCTAACATATAAAAAACGGTGAAAGGAGATTATAGTGACAAAAGCAGAAGAACGTGCAAAAAAAGAGTTGATTTTTAGTTTACATGACAGACCGCCTCTTGGGCAAACGATAGTTGCGGCTTTGCAGCATATGGCCGCAATTTTTATTGGAATAGTGACCCCGCCTATTGTTGTAGCCGGAGCCCTAGGCTTTGATTCAGCAATGAAAGGATATTTGATCTCCATGGCTTTGATTGTTTCCGGTATTGCAACTTTTATTCAATGTAAGAAAATCGGACCGATTGGTTCCGGGCTGCTCTCTATTCAGGGAACAAGTTTTACCTTTCTTGCAACCATTACGGCAATTGGATTGAGCATTAAAAATGCCGGGGGTACTCCAGAGCAGATGATTGCGGCAATCATTGGAACCTGTCTGCTTGGTTCTGTTGTAGAGATAGTTTTCAGCCGATTTATTCCGTTTCTGAGAAAAATCATAACGCCTTTGATCAGCGGAATTATTGTATTGCTTATAGGTACGAACCTGATTGCTGTAGGAATTCGTGATGCCGGCGGCGGGGCATGGCTTCTGGCTAATAAACCTGATCTGTTTGCCGGATGGCAGAATCTTATGCTGGCAGGTATTGTTCTTGTCTCAATTGTTATCTTTAACCGGATAAAGAACAAATGGTTCAGAATGGGATCAATCTTTTTAGGCATGCTGGTAGGGTATGTCGTGGCAGCAGTGATGGGTAACGTAAATTTTGCTGCAATGGGCAGTTTGAGTATTATTACTGCTCCTATCCCGTTTAAATATGGAATATCAATTGCCTGGCCGTATGTTATTCCTATGTGTCTTCTGTATCTGATCACCACTGTTGAGACAATGGGCGACCTGACTGCAACCAGTATGATTTCCGGTGAGCCTGTAGAGGGTGATCTCTATATGAAACGGATTTCCGGTGGTGTTCTGGGTGATGGTATCAATTCTGCACTTGCGGCAGTTTTTAACAGTTTTCCCAATACTACCTTCAGCCAGAATAACGGGGTTATCCAGATGACTGGTGTTGCTAGCCGATATGTTGGTTTTTATATTGCCGGTTTTCTGGTTCTTTTTGGTCTTTTTCCTATAGTCGGCGGGATTTTCAGTATCATTCCCAACTCAGTAATCGGTGGCGCAATGCTTGTAATGGCCGGTACTATAGCAGCAAGCGGTATCCGTATTATTGCAACAAGTGTGCTAAACCGCAGAGGTGTGCTTATTATTGCAATTAGTCTGGGTCTTGGATACGGAGTAGTCTTTACTCCTCAGATTCTTCAGAATTTTTCACCATTTTTTAAGAGCATGCTCAGCAGTCCTATTACCACGGGTGGATTAACGGCTATTCTGCTTAATATTGTGCTGCCAAGAGAGCTGAAGAATCAGAAAATTTCTTCTGACCCTGAGAAAGATGTACTTGGTCAACAGGAAGGTTAAAAAGCGCAGCGGTCACTACTTTATCTGACTCGCTGATCTCAAAAATTGATGATGATCAGCGGGTTTCATTTAACAAACTGCCATTTGGCGATTACAGGTAAAGCCCGACTGACTGCTAGAAAAGCTCTCTAAAATACCCTTCATAATAACTTTTTCTTCCAGGAGTGCGTGAGTCCCCGATATCGATATAGTATTTTTCTTTATCAACACGTAACCGCATCATAGTATCACCTGTTAATGACTCATATTCATTTTTCCAAACCTCGAAAAAATGGAACCCGTCATACGACCCGATGATGAACGACTGATTGTCTCCATAGTCTATTCCGCCACACGAGAATGGGAATAAGATTAAGTCCTCGGATCTTACAATCTTTCTTCCAAAATGTGTTGGAGCGGTAGGTTTTACAGCTGGAAACGGTCCGAAATCGTATGCCATTTCTATAATCGGAACTTCATCTTTCTCCCGCCTTATTACACGATAAATGCCTTGATCAAATGTAGAATCATGCGTAAACAGAATACAATGGGGCAAAACTATTGCCGATAAGGCTTGCAGAATATTCCCGTCAAGAGGTTCATAAGCACTTGTCTCTATCCTTTCCCAGGTCTCACCGAAATCATCACTCCACATCAGCGTCCGCGTTCCATCATTATCTCCGGACCAGGCCCAGAACCTGTCCCAGTACTGATCATATACACATCCATGCAAATGAAATCCCCTGTAGGTTTCGGGTGAATCAAAAAAACCTTCAGGAGCATTACGTGAATCAAACTTCTTACTCCAGGTCACCCCATAGTCATCGCTGTACCATATATAGTTTGAAAACGTAAAGGTCGGCTTATAACCGGTATTATACATAATAGCTCCGTATTCACAGAACAACACATGGTTCCTGTACGATGACAAACCCCATTCAGGTTCCGCTATGGACATACGGCTGCTTAGCTTTACTACCTGATTAAATTCAGTTTGATTATTGCTGCTCTTCCAGATTCCATTGTAATTCGTTATACCATCAGGGATCCAGGAAACAAACTCATCCAGGCTCATCTCTCCGCCGGCAGGGTAGTTTTCTGTTACATCTACACTTATGAGTCCCTTCCATATAATTTCGCTCCAACTGGAAGCTCCATTGTTAGATACGGATATACCAATCGAGGTGGTTGCTTTGTCAGCTGTTATTTCAACTGCCAACCACTCCCATTCTCCCGATCCGGAATGGTAATCCGTTACATATTGTACGTAATCTGTTGCCTGCAGATACGTACTTGAGGATGTTGATTTGACCAGTGCCGTAACGTAGTATTTATGATCACGAACAACAACATGAGAGGTGATCAAGCCGTCATAAATAGCTGCTGGTGTAAAATGCTGGCCTTCGGAGTCTATAGAGACATCTGTACATCCGTTTAATACCACAAGGTTATCTGCAATTCCATTGGAATCAGAATCGGGAGCATCCGGTAAATACGGATCACCAATCTTATTTATACCACCTTCAGTTCCCCAAAAAAACTTGGTTTGGTTATTATCCTGCGGATTATCTATGATTACATTTGTATTTACAGACCAAAACGGGAATTTGTAATGTACATCATCATCAAGTGTAACCAACAATTCCCCATCGTCCAGAACTCTCGCATCGATTATGGTGGTGTCGAAATCATGAAGAAATGTAAAGGATATAAAATCTTTGGTTTTTACTAATCTATTGCCTTCCCAATTTTCAGAATCGTGTTTTACATAGTAGGTACCATCTGCATCAATAAATAAAATACCTTTATATTCAGCTTCTTCAACTGTCTGCACTGCCGTAACAGGCTGTTTGAAACTTATTGGGTAGATTAAATCATAATCATCCTCAGTTGTCGGGTATGCAGTGTTACTTTTAAATAGCATTGTCCCTATTCTGAAAACACCGGCTTTTTGTGAAGATATCAGTTCTTCTACAGTTTTGTAGTTTGTGTCTTCGTACAAAGAAGCGTCACTCAAATCAAGGCTTTCCTCCGTAAGGGGAATGTGAGTCGTGCAGGCAAATGGTAATAATACGCTTAACAACACTCCTGCTATGATACAAAGACGCTTCATATGTGATCCTCCTGAAAGCAACTCTCAACAATATAGCATAATCAATAATTTTCGCAACGGCTGACACTGTTCAGGGAAATAAAGTTCACCAAAAAAATTCCGGGAATAGAAAGGTGTTCAGTGAACCTCTATTCATTTACGCGATAGCTGTAATAGTGAGAGAACAGATCATTAGGAGCTTTGTCAATAAGATGTGACCCATCATTGAGCAGTTTGTCTGTCTCAAATACAAGATGAATATTTTGGGGATTTCCTAATGCCGACTTTGTTATCGAGAATTCAATATTTCTCTGATTATAGACCATTTCACTTACTCCATCGCCATTTTCTGAGACCATCTCCCAGTTCCAAACACGATATCCATTAACCGGTGCATATTTGTAGAAGCTTCCATTTTGGATAAGGAAATCAGCTCCTGAAGCCCACGGGAATGTCGGTACATACGGACCGGTATATCCGGTATCTTTATCTGTATCGGTATCTATAAGTATTGATATTTGATCTGCCATTTTTTTGAAATTTGCTTCTCCTTCAACGGTAATAAGAATATATAATTTCTGACTGTCTTCTGTTATTTTTATTTCGGTTATATCAATTTCTTCGGGTAATGTGTCAGGATCTGCAGTTTCTCCGGGAGAATAATCCAATCCCGTAATTTTTTCCCAGTCTTCAGCGTTCCCATCGACATTGATTGTATGTTTAGTGCTTTTCTGCGGTGCTGCAGTCAGCTCTACGGTATTCGTCTCTGTGTTAGGATTTTCCGCATTATCCGATGCCCGGACCATACAGTAATAGGTGGTTCCGTTCTGTAGACCAGTAATGGTATATTCATAAGGATAGACCCCTTCCCCGACCTTTTGTGAATAGAATCCATGGGGTGATTCGGTTCCGTTAGGAAAATCCGTCCGCCGGCCTGTTCCCCTATAGTAGTTTGTTCCGGCAGTAGTCGTATCGACCTTTTCTATTTTATATGCGGTTTCTGGATCAATTGGAGATTTCGTGCTGAAATAGATGGTATAGGTTACAGGACGCGATTTGTCCCGGACGGTATCCCATCGTACTGTAATGGAACCGTCATCCGGTACCGCCTCCTGGATACCGATCCTCGGCACCGGTGCAGCCGGCGGGGCAACGCCGGGTGATGCAGCTGTTGAATCCCATACCGGAGGTTCTGTATCCTTTTCTTTCATAACTGATGCAGCATCCAGGTTGAGCAGCGGTGTTTTTGATCCCCCGACAAGAGGTTTATTATAGGTCAGCCAGCCTTGACGTGTTATCGTCTCCAGAAAACCTAAGGCTTTAGTTCTCGAAAGATATTGGTAATAATCTTTTTGCTGATTATCCGGAGCCATATCTGTGATGTAGGGATAGGTGCTGTGATCTTCGGTAAAAACCAGAAGATCGACAGCCTCATCAAAAGTGTTTGTTTCCCCCAGCATAGTTCTGTTTATTTCCAGTTCAATTGCGTCTATGCCATTATTCGAGCGTGTGCTGACGGCATAAGGCACTAAGGCTATTGGTTCCCACTCCCATAGCTCATT
>JADHUD010000119.1 GCA_016784705.1 Spirochaetia bacterium
TGAAATTCCTTTCAGTATATGAATCAGTAAATCCTGATAGCGTGAAGTTTGATCGGTTTTCCCGCATACGCCTCTGGCGGCCTCGCAGCCGGTGCCTTTTGCGGCTTCCTGACATTGATAACAAAACATTCTTGTCCTCCAAGTAGTAATATAAAAGTATTAACGGATATTTCCGTTTTCTGATCCTACACTATCCATACGGGGAGGAAGGTGCTGTAACATGTGTTACAATTAGCAAACTTTGGCAGTCTTTGGTAAAAGAGAATTAAAAACTGATCACTTCATAACCATCATGTATAAACCGTTCAATACTTGGGTGTCCGTACATATCTTCAAGAAGAGTTAATCCCTGACGCTGAGCTGACTCAAGGCTTCCCGTTTTTGCAGAGCAGGCTTTGCAGATTCCGGCAATAAGCCCTTTTTCCAAACACTCACGGTACTTAGCAGTAAATGGAACATCCTCTTTTTCAAATTCACTGACCAGTGCGGTGGCTGTTCCTTCGATAATCATCCGGACTTCATATCCTTTGCTGTGAAGATCCAGTGTATTAAGCAGAACATGAGCAAAACACATGGGTTCCCCGTTAAAAGCGAATAGGGCAAATTTCTTTTTCATACTAATCTCTCTCTTGATAAATTTTCAGTTTATACCGGTCATTGTAAGGGATATAGGATGATAAATCTATATTGCATAATTCGTCCTACCAAATTATTGCTATTGCCGAGTAGACAAGAAGAGCAGCAAGAATAAACGCAATATATCTTTTTCCTTTAGGGTTTTGGATGATTCTGTTTAATGAAGAACCTAAGGTTGTCCATAATGAAGTACTTAGGAAAGAGCATACTGCAAGCAGCAGAGAAAAAAGAAACAGAGTTCCTGTATTGTTGAAATAGGGGCGGATAAAGGTTGAGAATACCGTTAATCCGTAAACAATTACTTTTGGATTGGCAAATTGTAAGATGAGACCGGTTATAAACGTCGGATTTCTTGCTTCTGAAGCTTTATTCTCATCTTGTGTTGAATTTTTCATCAAGTTGAACGCCAGCCAAAGTATATAAGCAGAACCGGCATATTTGATAAAAGGAAAAATTTCCGGTAAGAATTCCTGAACAGCTTCTGAAGCCAGAGCTGAGAGCGCCATAACCAGCACAAATCCGCTGAATATTCCTACGAGAAAAAGCAGGGTTTTTTTGTATCCCAGTTTCATTCCAAAACCGGCAGCGCTGATATTATTAGGTCCTGGAGTAAATGTTGTCACAAAAACATAAATCACAAACGGTAAAAGCGGGAAATCCATATAACACCTGTACACAAAAAATAATTATCAGCTGAGGCTCGGCCTGCTGTTTTGAAAATCGTTTAAAAAAGGATTGTAACACGTACTACGGATTTTATGCATGTTGTGGTACAATAAAGTGAAAATAAATAATAGGCAGCTGATCCAAAGTAAAGCTTTGGATTTGTCAAGAAATCGGTATTTTTGCATGAGCTTCAAGTAAAAAAAATATGAGTGGAGAGGAATATATGGGATTGCTGTTAATCAAGCAGGCGGCTGCTGTAATAACCGGAAACAAAGATAACAGGGTTCTCTATGATACAGATATTCTTATTGAAGGTCCGCAAATAAAAAAAATAGGAAGAGACCTTCTAAAAGATTTGCGGCTTGGGAGTTGTGAGATAATTGATGGAAGAAATATGTATATCTATCCCGGCCTGGTTAATACACATCATCATTTCTTTCAGGCTTTTATAAGAAACAATGTATGGCTGGATTGGACTACCTGGAATGTACTTGAATGGATAGAGACTATTTATCCCTTTTTTTGTGCAATGACCCCTGAAGCAATATTTTATACTGCAATGATCTCTATGGCAGACCTGGTGAAGCATGGTTGTACAACCGCTTTTGATCATCAGTACTGTTATCCGAAACATGCCGGGGTTAAGCTTGTTGACCAGCAAATGGCTGCAGCGGAATTGATGGGAATGCGGTTTCATGCCGGACGGGGTGCAAACACCTTGACCAGAGATGACGGGAGTCCGCTTCCTGATGAGTTGATTGAGACTACTGAAGCATTTATTAAAGATTGCGACAGATTAGTCTCCACGTATCATGATCACGGACGATTTTCCATGCAAAGAGTAGTCGCAGCCCCATGTCAGCCGATAAACTGTACTGAAGCAACTTTTAAAGAGACGGTTAGGTTTGCAAGGGACAAACAAATTCGAATGCACACTCACCTTGGCGAAGGGGAAGACCCTGCAATGTTTGAACGCTATGGAATGAGAACTCTGGAATGGTGCCTCAAAAATGAATTTATTGGTTCGGATGTATGGTATGCGCATGGCTGGGATTTACGTGCAGATGAAATAGATCTGCTTGCAGAAACCCGAACCGGAATTTCTCACTGTCCTGCCCCGGTTTTTCTTGGAGGTTTTACGGTTCCAGATATTCCAAGAATGCACGCTATGGATATGCCGTTGGGAATTGGTTGTGACGGGCAAGCCTCAAATGATAATTCAAACTTACTTGAAGCTCTTCGCAATGCATATTTGCTGCAGTGTCTGAAAGCGGGTAAAAGGGATTTCCCTGTACCGGAACCTGCAGAATTTATGAAAATTGGAACTTCCGGGGGTGCAGCCCTGCTGGGCAGGGATGATATAGGAAAACTGCTTCCGGGAATGGCAGCCGACATGTTCATGGTTAATATCGATCGATTGGAATATATTGGTGCACTGCATGATCCGGTGAGTCTGCCGATAAAAGTGGGAATTTCCGGTACAGTTGATATGACGATCATTAATGGAGAAGTTGTCTATAGGGATGGTGAATTCACAAGGTTTGATGAGAAAAAAGTGACGGAATCGGCTAGAGAATCTTGTATGAAAGTCATGTATCGAAATCCAAAATATGCAGAAAGAATTATAAAGAGATTATAAATTGACTCTCTGAAAGACAACAATATTATCATCTAATGCAAGGATATCAGCATTCCATCGTATACTGATCCATTCCCAGGTTTTTTTCGTGTAGAAACTGACATGAGTGTTATCATTCCGGTAGTACCAGGTGGGGAAGTGTATCCCTTCTTTCAAAAGTTTTGTCATTATTCCAAGAATTCCCTGCGGCTTCAAAAGCGAAAAAAGTAAATCTATCTCTTTAAAAGGGTTATACAGATGTTCGAATACTTCTGTAGAAGTGATGAAATCATACTCTTCATAAAGTGCGGATGGATTATTAGCGAAATAAGGATCATATGAATTCATCCGATATCCTGATTCTTTAAACATGAGCGCCAAAGCCGGACCGGGGCCGCATCCAAAATCAAGCCCAAAGGCACCTTTGTTGAGTAATAATTGAAGAGGGTAAAACAATTTCCCAAGAAATTCTCTATAGTGCGGATCATGAGGGTCGTTGTTGTGCTGCTCGTACCTGAACTGTTCGTCAACAGGTTCAAGCAGCTGTTCCCTTGAAAGTGAAGTCAGTTCACAGGTTGTACAGGAATAATAGATTTGTTTGCCGGTGTTTTGAATCATTATTGTAGTATCAGATCCGCAAAGCGGGCAGGTATGGGATTTTTTTGTTGTTTCGCTCATATGCTTCATAGGTTAGAGAACAGCATTTCTGTTATGAACACGTCGTTTTGTATTCTCGATGTGACCCGTATATTGCTGGAGAACAGTTTCAGGATTTCCCGAGGATATGGCTTTGACAATATTGCCATGCTCTTCCGGAATCTGAGCCGGATTCTGGTAATCCTCTTGGGATGCGCGCATTTCTTCTACCAGGAACGAACGAAGTGTCTGGTACAGTGAAGAGAACTGAGCATTTTCCTGAGTTCTGATAATGGTGTTATGAAACTGAAAATCTGCTTCTATAAGCTCTTTATAGAGACCTTTTTTAACAGAAACATTCATTTGATCAACTATATGCTCCAAATCTTTTACGACTTCAAGGGCACCACTGCTGCCGTTTGAGACTTTTTCTGACAGGGCAATAATGCTCCACAATTCAATTGCTCCGCGCAAATCAATCATCTCTTCCATTTCATCATTCCCCAGGAGCAGGGACCAGGTCAGAGCCTCTGTGGAGATATTTGACCGTTCCTGAACATAGGTTCCTTTAGCAGCCTGCGATTTCAGTACACCTAAATAGTTAAATATTTTTATGGCTTCACGGATAGATGAGCGTCCTACACCAAAGATTTCAGCAAGTTCCAGTTCTGTAGGAATTTTATCGCCCGGTTTATATTCACCGGAGGCAATAAGTCCTTTTATCTGAGCCATTACCTGTTCTACTACTGTTTTCTGACGAATTTTTGTTACTGACATAGGAGAATACTATCGGCATTTACCAGTGGTTGTCAATCTCTAAATGTTGAAAGTCATAAAATCAGACAATCAAATTTTCCTCTCTTTCGTTTGTAATACATAATTTTCAGTAAAAACTCGGTTTGTATTCTTTTTAGGCTTTACTTTTTAAAAATTTTATATCATAATATCAGACAATAAGAATATAAGAATAAGGAGTATGTATGTCTACAAAAAAAACGCCATTGAAATTGATGGTTGAGACAACCGATACAGATTACTGGAATGATTCCTGCTCACTTGAAGAACTTGCCTATGCAATAGAGAATGGAGCAGTTGGAGCAACAACCAATCCTGTTATCGTGTACAGTGTTCTAAAAAAAGAACTGCCTCTCTGGAAAGACCGAATTATCGAAATCGCAGCAGATAACCCAACCTTCAGTGAGGATGAGGTGGCATGGCAGGTGATTGAAGAGATGGCTATTAAGGGTTCTGAATTACTTCTTCCGGTTTTCAAGAGAGAAAACGGTATGAAAGGGCGTATATCGATTCAGACAAATGCAAAATTCTATCGAAATACCGAGGCTATGGTTGAACAGGCAGTAAAATTCAGTAAACTTGCGCCGAATATGCAGATTAAAATGCCGGTAACCAAAGCTGGAATTGATGCCTTTGAAGAGGCTACTTATCGGGGTGTTAATATCAATGCTACCGTATGTTTTACACTGCCTCAGGTATTAGCGGCCGGAGAAGCAGTCGAAAGAGGGTTGAAACGGCGTGAAGCTGAAGGTTTGGATGTTTCAAAAATGACTCCGATTTGTACAATCATGGTTGGCAGGTTGGATGACTGGCTGAAAGTTGTTGCCGATAAAGAGAATATAATCATTAACCCTGCATATCTGGATCTTGCGGGTGTTGCGGTTATGAAAAAGGCAGTTAAGATTTTTCGGGAACGTGGGTTGCGGTCAAAGCTTCTTGTTGCTGCTTACCGGTCACAACTGCACTGGTCTGAACTGATTGGCGGTGGAATTGTTCACACTATTCCCTACAAATGGCAGAAACGGTATAACGCATCAACGGTAGAGGTAAAAGATACTACCGATGAACCGCTTGATTCTCAGGTAGTAAATGATCTCTATGAGAAATTTGAGGATTTCAGAAAGGCATATGATGCCGATGGTTTGTCACCTTCAGAATTTGACCTGTATGGTGCAACAGCCAGAACACTTAGAGGGTTTATCGGCGGATATGATCAACTGCTTCTGATTATCAGAGAGTTAATGATACCTAATCCGGATGCGTAGAGTTTTCAGCCGGTAAGGACTCTTTCGCTGTGAGCGTAAAATTTCCAAAAATGCGAAGCATTTTGAAATTGGCTCATATCTCAGCTTAATGATAAAATGACTCAGCAAACAGCATAGGGTATTGGGCATAACAATCCCTATGTCTATTTTTACAGGAGATACAAGATGGAACAAACACAAAAACAGATTGAAGCAAAAGCATATATAGCCCGGTTAGTTGCAAAAGCACGGAAAGCGCAAGCGCAGATAGAGTTTGCATCACAGGAAGAGGTCGATGCAGTTTGTGCGCGAATGGCATGGGCCGGAGTTCAGGATTCATTTGCCAGGGAACTCTCCAGGGTTGCTGTTGAAGAGTCAAGGCTGGGAAATGAACCAAGCAAATATGCGAAATTAATGGCAAAAATAAAAGGGACCTGGCGGGATTGCAAAGATGCAAAAACAGTCGGAGTTATAGAAGAAGACCTTGGAAAGGGGCTAATTAAAATAGCAAAACCCATAGGTGTCATTGGAGCTTTGATTCCCTGTACAAACCCTGAGGCGACTCCCTTCTGTAAGGGAATAAGTGTTGTCAAAACAAGAAATGCAATAATTATGGCTCCGCATCCGCGGGCTCAAAAAACGGGAAAGATGGCAGTTGACCAGATGAGAAAGGTTCTTAAGAAGATGAACTTCCCCGAGGATCTTATCCAGATAGTTGAGGAGCTCTCTCTGGAAGCGAGTCAGGAACTGATGAAACAGAGCGATCTTATTCTTGCAACAGGCGGGACCGGAATGGTGAAAGAGGCATACAGCAGCGGCAAACCCGCTCTCGGGGTAGGGGCTGGCAATGCAGTTACCATAGTTGATGATTCAGCAGATCTGACTGCTGCTGCAGATAAAATAATGAGGTCTAAAACTTTTGATAATGCGACCAGCTGTTCAACAGAGAACTCCTGCCTTATACAGAATACCGTATATGATAAATTGATTGCTGAAATGGAAGCTGTTGGAGGGTATCTGGTCCCAGCAGATGAGAAGTCAATGCTGCAGGCGACAATGTGGGTGGATGGGCACCTGAACAGAGATATCGTGGCTCAACCAGCGGCTAAAATTGCCGAATTGGCCGGAATAAGCCTTCCTCCCAATAAAACTTTTTTCATGGTGGAAGAGACAGGGATTGGCGAAGGATTTCCATTTTCAGAAGAGAAACTCTCTGTTGTTACCACCTTGTATAAGTGGGAAAATTTTGATGATGCAGTACAGATGATAAATGATATTACGAGCTGGTCAGGTCCCGGGCACTCATGCGGTATCCACACAGAAAGCCGCGAGAGAGTGCTGCAGCTTGCCGAAAAAGTAAGGATATCAAGAATTATGATCAATCAGCCGCAATGCCTTGCTAACAGCGGAGCCTGGACAAATGGAATGCCTATGACAATGACTCTTGGCTGCGGTTCCTGGGGAGGAAACAGTACCAGTGAAAATATTACCTGGAAGCACTTGCTTAATACTACCTGGGTCTCCTTTCCCATCGATAATAATCAGCCTAGTGATGAAGAGTTGTTCGGTGCTGAAGTCATGAGTGAAGACTATAGCTAAGTATTACAATATATGTATGATGCTCTATACAGCTTGAAAATAGTATCAGCCTTATGATACCATGCGGCAGATTACTGACTCAATTTAAGGAGCGTAAATAGTGTTAAAAAAAGAAGACGGCTTAACTGCAGAGCAGGATTTGTATAACAAACAGCAGCAGGCACTGCGCGGGGGCGGGGAGAAGCGGATTGAGGCACAGCATAAAAAGGGAAAGTATACTGCACGAGAACGCATA
>JADHUD010000120.1 GCA_016784705.1 Spirochaetia bacterium
AATCTGCTTATCTATATTCGCCAGATCATACTCCAGTGAGCTGGTATCTTCTTTCTGTGCAATCTGCAGGGCTATGCTGGCCAGATCGTAGCGTTCGTTCAGGTCGTTTTTTGTCTGTGTAATCTGCTGATCGATATTTACCAGATCGTACTCCAGTGAGCTGGTATCCTTTGCCTGCTCAAGCTGGAATTTTATGTTTTCAACATCATATACATAAGAGAGATTCTCTATTTCTGCCAGTAAGTCGCCGGCTTTTACCCTGTCCCCCTCAGAAACATGGATATTAGTGAGTGTCCCTGATACCTTGAAAACCATATCCCTGCTGTCGAAAGGTTCAACACTTCCTGATATATCAACATAATCGGCATATGCCAGCTGCTCAACCGTATACTCTTTTACTTCGCCGCCGGTATCTGCTGTTCCTTGATTCTTTTGCAAATTAATTGCTGTTTTATCATTAATAAAGAGAAAGTAGATCCCTGCAGCCGCTGCCGCCAGTATCAGAAAAACACCCCAGCCTATGATTTTTTTCCTCCGTTTATCTCGAATCCTCTTTCTTGCAGAGGCAAGACTCCTTTGCTCAGGTGTCATTGTTTCATCAGTTGCCTTTCTATTTTTCTTCATTGTTATTTCCTTTAAGTGTTGAGCCTATGGCAGCCATATATTAAGCCGTTACAGCTGCAGCGTTCTTATATCCTGCTCAATAAGCAGGCCATCAAGTGAATGCAGCAGCAGTTCATATGCAGCTGTCTGTAAATCATTTTGGGCATCCTGAACTTCACTTTCAGACCCGAATCCTTTTGCATAAGCATACCGGGCATCGTCCAGCAGCATAGTTAATTCGGAATAGGTCAACTCCAACTCCGTCCGGCTGTTGTTCCAGCTGCTTATACGGAGCTGCATAGTTTGGATATCATTCAGGTAATCGCTGTAGGATTGGTTATAACTCTGCTCTGCTGCAGTAGCCTGATTTTCCAGAATGCTTATCGTCAGTTCGTCAAATTCTTTCCAATCATCCGGCTTATCGGCCCATCTCCCTGTTATATAGGCTGATGGAGTAATCCCTGTCGAGCTGATGACGGTGCTGACTCCTGCTTCAATCACAAATTCCGAATTTGATGCGGTAACCCCTGCCTGCAGGGTATGATCATAGTTACCCGCTGGTTGGTTCAAGCCGGCTTTGTAACTTCCATTCACCAAATAGGTAAAAGAAGAATCGCTGATTTCATTGGATTCTCTGGTTGACAGCTCGTCTGATACTCTTTGTCTGGCAATTTCTACATCCATTGCCGCCAAGAGTACTTTTGTGTTTCCAAAATCCGGTACTTGCAAGGCAAGATCCGACTGAGGGATATCTTCAGAAGTTACGGCTTCATAATCCATACCTGTTATAGTTTTAAAATGATCACGAGCCGCAGAAAGAGTGTTCTGTGTTGTGGAAAGAGTATTTTCAAGTCTGGTTATTGAGTTGTTTCGAAGCTTCCAGGCTGTTGAGCCCTCTTTCAACTGGCCTGTTTCAATATCATTGTTCAGAGACAGTTCTGCATCAGCTATGCTGTTTTCGGTTATAAATAGTGATTTATCAAGCGTAATCAACTCTTTTATGCTCTGCACAACACTTTTTTCAACCGCTATAAGTCCGGCATAATAATTTCTGTCAATAGCCATTTTCTCAGCTGCAGATTCAATATCTTCAAGTGTTGTATCTTCTTCCAAAGTATACGTCTCCAGCGTTTTCTGAATCGATACTTTGGGAGAGCTTGAAAAGACTGTATCGGTTGCATTGAGTGTCGTGGGTGCTGTCAGGGTAATAGTAAGATCCAGATCATGAAATGTTACTGATGCAGATGGTTCAAGTGCAACAATATCATCACCCGTCTGATCCTGTGCATAGGAGAGAGTTCCGCCTCCTGCTGAGACAGAGACACCTTTTTCCTCCGGTTCTTCGAGGCCGCTGCGCTCCCATTGGAGCGTACTGACGGTTCTCTGCAGATCGTTCAACCTGCCGGATATACTGTTTTCCTGTGCTGCAGTTATATATGTCTCAAGTTCAGCTGCAGAAAGCACAACCGATCCAATCAGGAGCAAGAGACAGAATATGAGTGCAGTTTTTACATAATTAATTCTTTTCATAGGTAGTCTAAGCAATATTCATGCCTAAATAGTAGGGGCTAATCACAAATGGGGATTATATTATTTGTTTGCTACATAAATATTTAGAAATTAATCAAAAAATACGTAATGTGAAATTTTGTACGTACAGATTTTTAGTGTGAATTTTTTTCACAATTTTTTCACATCTTGAGCATAAAAAAACCGGTATCCTCATCTAGATACCGGTTCAGTGAAGCACTAGTAACGCATGTAACGTTGTACTGCTTTGTAAGATCTATTATCAGATCTGAACAATTACGTCAATCGGATGTAATCTTTTACCCGGTCAAGAATATATAATACTTCTTCCTGACTTGAGGGTTTTCTGTCTTCAGGATCCACAAAAAACTCAAATGGTTTTACTTCGAGGATCTGGGAAAACTTCTCCAAAGTTTTAACCGAAGGAAAGCTGCGCCCTACTTCGATTTCTCCAACAAAGCCAGCTGAAATTGAACATTGCTCAGCAAGTTTTGCCTGTGACAGTCCTTTTGACTTTCTGAATCGTTTCAAATTACTGATAAAAACCTTCTGTAATTCTGGAACATATTTACTCATAACATTAATATATAACTGTTTTCCAAAAAAGTGTATAGGTTTATACATAGTTTTTTGTTTTTTTTACTCTGTCTCACAGACTGAAATATGTACAAAACAGTCAGAAACTAGCTTTTTATTCATTAATTAAATAACAAATCACCAGTAATAGAGGAAATTTCAATATGATTTAATTTTGAAATTTCGACGATTTAGCCAGACTTGCACGGATTACTTGTACGGCTTATAAAATCTTATCATTGACCTTTTGATCAATAATCCAGATATTATCTATTGAGGAAATTTTAAAATGATTTTATTTTGAAATTGGCTGCTAAACTTGCTTAAAAGGAGCCGCATTCTGCGGAAATCATGATACAGAAACTATTAACTGAAGATGTTGAATCTTACCTGAATACGCTTCAGCCGGATTCAATTGAAACCTTTCTTCTGAAGAATGGTACCGTTAGAGGATCTCTTTTACACGGAACACGAATGATTCATGCAATGCAGGCAAATCATGAGACCGGCATTCTGGAAACCTATATTCTGGGACATGCCTATATTGCGGCAGGATTATTGACTTCAATGCTTAAAGGAACTGATAAAATTGGTTTAACAGTTGAGTGCGCGGGCCCGGCAAAAGGGTTTGATGTTGAAGCCTCTGCCCGAGGTGATGTGCGGGTGCGGGGATATTTACGGCAAAACCCCATCCCCATAGAGAAACCTTTAGAGAGTTTTGATATGTCACCCTTCTTTGGACCGGGCTTTCTCACATTGACGCGGACATTGGAAGGTGCCCGCCAACCAGTAACCGGGCAAACCATGATGAGACACGGAAGCATTGCCAAAGATCTTGCCAACCATTTTCTTGAATCAGAACAGACTCCAACGCTGTTTTTCCTCAGCATACAATTCGATAAGAGAGGAAATATTGCCGGAGCCGGAGGGCTGTTTCTTCAGGTAATGCCGGGAGCAGATGATCAAATTTTACATAACATTGAGTCTGCTGCATGCTCAATGCCTTCAATGGGTCAGTGGTTTGCCGAATCAGGAAGCACCGGAGATCTTATAAAGAGTGTCTTTTCGGACTTCTCTCCGAAAATCATCGGGACGAGAGATGTTAATTTTTTCTGTTACTGCGAAAGGTTCAGGTTCCTGAATTTTATTGCGTCACTGACAGGAGAAACAAGAAAATCGGTTCTTGAAGAGGGTCCATTCCCCCTACTGACAACCTGCCGCAACTGCAGTACAATATACTCTTTCAGCAAAGAGGAAATTCACTCAGTTCTTACAAATTCTAACACAGCCGTCGAGTAAATCGTTACGGCTCAGGAGTTCCCTACATGACTTTTTTTGCTTCTACAGCAGCTAACCATAATGATCTGGCGGCTGACGAGGCTCTGCTGGCCGGTGCTGATGAATCTTCTATCAGAATCGTTCCCGGTGGGGTTGAATTTACCGGCAACCTGGAAGCAGGCTACCGTTTCTGTCTCTGGTCCCGGACGGCATCACGTTTATTACTGCTGCTAGGTACCGGTGAAAATATTGAAACCGGAGATCAGCTTTATTACCGTGCTATGCAGATACCCTGGTTCGAGCATCTGACACTGAAGAACAGTTTCATGGTACAGGTTACGGCACAGAAAACCCGCTGGTTAAAGAATCCTAATTTTGGTGCCTTGAAAGTAAAAGATGCTATTGCCGATCAGTTTCGTGAAATTCATGATGAACGTCCATCGGTAAATACTGAAAATCCTGATGTAATATTCCATCTTCATATGGATGGAATTCATGGTTACTTCTATCTCGATCTTTCAGGCAGAAGCCTGCATAAACGCGGGTACAGGCGGAGCGATTCTTCAGCCTCTCTTAAAGAGCATTTAGCTGCGGCTCTTCTGCTTCGCGCGGGATGGCCGGATAAAGCATCCAGAATGGAACCGCTTATTGATCCATTCTGCGGTTCTGGAACAATACCTATTGAGGCTGCTCTCATGGCCTCTGATACAGCGCCAGGTCTTCTGCAGCAGGATAATTATGCATTCCTCAGGTGGAAAGGGCATGATGCTGAATTATGGAAAACCCTTATTGCTGAAGCTGAAAACCGCAGAAATAAAGGGATGGCTCATATACCGAAGATTGCCGGTTGGGATATCAGTGCTCATTCAATTCAATCTGCGGAATCGCATGCCCAGAATGCCGGGGTGGATTCTTATATCACATTCTCAATTCAGGACTCAGCGAACCCTTCTCCTGAGGCTATCCCTGCCGATACTACGGGCTTAATAATCTCAGATCCTCCTTATGGGGTTCGAATGGGTATAGAGGCAGATCTCCGTGTGCTCTATAAAAATTTCGGGAATTCCCTGGGGAGAAATTTTCCCGGATGGCATGTAAGTCTGCTGGCTGGCGAACCCGATCTGCTTCGTGAAATCAAACTCCGTCCGGACAGTACAAATGTCCTGTACAATGGGCCGATAAAGTGTACAGCAGCACATTATACGATATTTGATAAAGAAACTCGTGACAGACTAACTGAGAAAGCCGAATACAAACAGCGTGAGCGTGAAGAGGCGGAACTCTCTCCGGGTGCTGAGATGTTTGCCAACAGATTAAGAAAGAATAAACGCATGCTGAAGGCTTTCCTGAAACGATCCGGAACAACTTCTTATCGTATATACGATGCTGATATGCCTGAATACTCTGCTGCCATTGATATCTATGAGGACAAATGGGTTCACCTGCAGGAGTATGCTCCCCCGGAAGAAATAGAACAGGCTGCTGCAGAGACCCGTTTAAAGGAGATGGTTGATGGAGTCAATCGGGTTACCGGTATAGCTTATGAACATATTTTCGTGAAGCAGCGTAAAAAACAGCGGGGCTCTAACCAGTATAATAAAAGAGCTTCGCGTGGACAGACGTATATCATGAAAGAGCAGGGACTCAAGTTTTTTGTAAATTTTACGGATTATTTAGATACCGGAATCTTTCTTGACCATCGTCCTGTACGCAATCTGATAAGAGATTTGAGTAATAACAGACGTTTTCTTAATCTCTTCGGGTACACAGGGACAGCTACCGTGTATGCAGCAGATGGTGGTGCATTGAGTACCGCTACGGTTGACACCTCAAAAACGTATCTTGCCTGGGCAGAAAAAAATCTTGATCTGAATGGATTTTCCGGAATGAGCCATCAATTTTATGCAGCTGACTGCATGGATTGGCTCTTAACCCAGAACCATACCTTTGATCTGATATTCATGGATCCGCCGACATTTTCCAACTCAAAAAGCCGGCCGGATACTTTTGATATTCAGCGTGACCATCGCAAACTGATTGTTGCCGCTATGCGGCATCTGGAAAGAAACGGAACGCTTATCTTTTCAAATAATTTCAGAAAATTTGAACTGGCAGATTATATTGAAGACTACTATCTGGTAGAAGAGATTACCCATACTACAATTCCGGAAGATTTCTTACGGAAAAAGAGTATTCACCGATGCTGGACAATTCGTCACAAAGCAAAACCCGTAAAAGTGAAAAAAGAGGTTAAAGATTTGAGATTGAAAAAGATTGTTCCTAAGAAAATTATGCAGAAAAATCCCGATTCAACCGATTCACATGACCTGAAGCTTGATTTCTAGACTGTATCTAGTTCTCGAGACAATAGGCGGGGATAATTTCCCGTCTATTTTTTTTATTTGTCCAAAAAAAACCTATAAAACATATTAAAAGATTAAAAAAGCTGACCCCGAAGGGTCAGCTTTCGTATTAGCAAATAAGCTTGTTAGTTTAGAGACTAACTTTAACAGATGCTGTGATATCACCAAGATCTGCAGCAACATCTTCAGCTGCCCAGCCGATAGCAAGTGTTGCGCCATTGATAAGTGATGTAGAAGTAAATTTTACAGAAGCATCAATGGTTGCATCAGCCTGATAATCAAACATAGCTACTACTTTTCCAGCCTCAATTGTCTGAGTCAGTGTTGCACCAGCATTGAAAGAAGTTGCCATGTCATATCCAACACGAACATCTACCTGGGTAGCATCAGAAACAGCATATCCAAGTTTAAGAAGAGCATCTGCGCTCATTGCTGAATAGTCAAATCCTCCGCTGAGAGCAACAGAAAGAGCATCAATAGTAGTTGCTACATCAGCACCGATATAATCTCCACTTGCAAGGTCGTTGTAGTAAAAATCAAGACCGATTGAAAGATCGTCAAGAGCGATTGTATTCTGATCGGCAACATAAACAGTTGCACCGTCAAAGTATACATTTGCATCAACTGTTATGATATCGATTACTGCATCGATATCTGCTTCAACTTCATATAATGAAAAGTTATCAGCTGTATCAACACCAACTACTACACTATAAGCATCAGATGCATAAGAAATCTGAGCAGCCGCATCAGCACCGGCAGCATCATCATAACCGGCAGCAAGGGAAACTGATACACCTTCAGCTAAATCAGTTGAATAAGCACCCCATACCATGTATGTAGTTGCAGGAGTTACTCCATCGATCCATAAGTCAGCACC
>JADHUD010000121.1 GCA_016784705.1 Spirochaetia bacterium
AGATGCCGTATATGTACATTTACTGTTCTCGGATCATCCGGATTCCAGTTCTCTGACCAAACCTGATTCATGATCTGTTCCCGGGAAAGCACCTGTCCAGGATATTCAAGAAACAACCGCAGCAGACGCATTTCAATCGGTGTCAGAAAAAGGTCATTGCCGTTCTTTCTTGCCCGCATTCCCTTTACATCCACTGCAATGGATCCAAAGAGAATTATATCTTTATTTTCAGCTGAAGACGGATCAATTCCCGTTGAAAACTCACCATATGCACGACGAAGCTGAGCCTTAATGCGGGAAAAAAGCTCACGAAAACTGAATGGCTTAACAAGATAATCATCAGCCCCTACTTCAAGCCCCACCACCCGGTCCAAGACTTCATCACGTGCTGAAACAAAAATAACCGGTATATGAAAGCCTTTCAGACGGATCTGTCTGCATGTTTCATATCCATCCATACCAGGCAGCCGAATATCAAGCAGAACCAGATCAATCTGTATCGTCTCCAGAATAGCTAATGCATCTTCACCGGACCCAGCTTTTTCCGGAACGAAACCCTCATCCTGAAGACCGTCAAATATTGCATCGGCTATTGCAGGTTCATCCTCAACGATTAAAATCCGATCTCTTTTCATGTTACTGTAACCCTTCTGAAACTTTTAGACTATCGATATATATATTAATAAGTTTTATGGAAGCTTCTGGATCGTAGGATTCCAGAAATGCCATCTGAAAACAGAAAGATTCAAGAAGATGCAGAAGATGTGTACTTACTTCATTAACTGAGTGTTCTGCCAGTTTGTTCGCATATACCCCAGCTCTGAGCAGGCGCTTGAAAAGAATTATCAGTTTTGCCGTTCTGCGCATGATAATATCTGAAAAATCTTTTCCTTCCTTTTTCAGTTGTATCATAACATCGACCAGGGAAGTAAGCGAATCCCGATTCTTTGCAGCAGTCAGAATAATATCCCTGCAAATACGTTTCAATCGATTTACCACACTTTTTGAATCGTCCCAGGCAATTTCGGCATACCGTATAAACATTTTACCCGTAAAAAGTTTTACGGCATAATAATAGATCTCTTCCTTATCTCGGAAATATTGATAGATTGTCGGCCTGGATATACCACATTCAAAGGCAATTAACGATAGATTAGAATCCTTATACCCCTCACGGGAGAAAACCTGCAGCGCAGTATATAATATTTCTTCCTTTCGTTTAGTATGGTCAATAATCTTTGGCATTCAATCCTCATAGTTTCCGTTTTTTGAAATTCCCTCTCTTACATAGAGTTCAGTGTATACGATACTTTCTCTTTTTTCTAGCAAAAAATCAAAAAGTGTCAAAAACCATAGCAGCTTGAGCATTCAGCTTTTATTATTACATAATTTTAAATAATGTTAATATTGACGTATTGGATTGTTTGTGTTATTTTAAATTATCGAGGTTGTGGAGTTAAAAGAACAACAAGAATGAAACAGTATTCTCGTTGAGAATATCTTGTCTTTTAATTTTACCGCTTCCGCACTCAACCAATTATCCATGCCGGGGTCTCACCCCGGCAATTTTTTTCCAAGACTTTCGATCTGAACAGACTGAACGGAAAACAGCGGGGGCTATATCGGTAAACAATTCCGCCGTTTTCTGTGCAGATTTTCTATACAGATTACATAACTTACTTTCCTTCAGCACCATCTCGGAGTATATTTAACAAAGCAAACCAATAGAGATAAAAACGTTTACTCTACAGTTGTCTCTATAAATGTTTATGCAGATTGGAATTCAAAGGAGTTGCATATTACTATTATTAAGCAGGATGTTCAGGCTGAATTTCCCCAATTTATTAAAAACAGGGTACGCGAACTCCTCAACAAGAAAATTACCTCAAACTTACACATAGGATTACCCGGTGGACGAAGCGCATCTGGAATAATAACCGGCATAGCATTGTTGGAAAATTCTGAACTGGCAAGACTGCAGCTACAGCTAATTGACGAAAGAGCGACGGGGATCAAGAATTATGACACTCTTATGGATGTCGGGTTACGCCAATTGATAGAGTCCGGCCGGTTTCACCACGATCAGTTAAGAACCTTAACTCAGGAAAGTGAAGGATTTATACAAAGATTTGATATCCTTTTTGCAGGAGTTGGAGAGGATGGGCACTTTGCATCGTTGTTTCCCGGATCCTTCCAGAAGAGCGAACAGAGTAAAGCAGCAAAAACTTCCCTCCATAAAATCATACGGATAACTGATGCCCCAAAAGAGCCCCCGGAACGGATCAGCATATCATATGCCGGGTTTCTGGAGCTTGCAGAAAATGCTGAAATATATCTGCTGTTCTTTGGAGAAGCAAAACAGGACGCGTTAACCAGACTGATGCTTAATGAACCTCAGGATGCTCTTCCCTGTGCATTTTTTAAGAATAATTTCGATCAGGTAACGGTAGTAACCGATCAATGAAAGAAACAGAATGTAATAAGCCCGCGTATCAATGCCGGGTTTACAAAAAATATATTGATAGAGGAAATTTCAAAATGATTTTATTTTGAAATTTCGACGATTTGGTCAGAAGTTTGTATTTCAAATAAATAATTATATAATAATTATTTATTTGAATATAAATGGCAAACTTCAAAAGCCAATTTCCAAAAATGAATGCGAAGCATTTTGAAATTGGCTCGATATTCAGACCAATGACAAAAAAGGATAAGAATAGATCATGAGACAGATAATCGTTCAATTCGGCGGGACAGGTGATCTCGCACAAAAAAAACTCTATCCTGCATATCTAAATTTACTGAAAAAAGGATATGATATTACTATAATAGCCCTTGGCAGACGATACCCTGATCGCAGGACATTTTTAAGTAATATGGAACTAACAGGTGATACAGAGTTCCTGAAACACCTTGATTATGTGCAGTATGACATGACGGATTTTAAAGGAATTGAAAATTTAGAACATAAAATTGATGATATCATAGATTGCGCGGCAGAAATCGAGCTCCTGTACTATATTGCTCTGCAGCCCTCTCTTTACGAGGAAGCTATAAAACAGATTAACATAATTGATTCACACATAACCTGTAAAGTTTCTAAGAAGATTATCGTAGAAAAACCATTTGGATTCGATTCCGAAAGTGCCCGGCGATATAACGAAATTCTGTCTCAGGCATTTACCGATAAAGAGATATATCGTATTGATCATTATCTGGGAAAAGAGTTCATGCAGAACCTCTTGATAATGCGATTTCATAATGACATTATCAGGAGTATCTGGAATAACAGAACTATAGAGAGTATTCAGATTATCTTTGATGAGACTCACGGGGTTGATCAGCGCCTCGGTTTTTATGGAAAAATCGGAGTTGTAAGAGATACCATCCAAAACCATATACTGCAGATTGTCACCTACCTTACGATGTCTGAACCGGCAAGTTTCTCTCCTGAAGATATCGCTACAGAGAAAATCAAAGTTCTACGATCGATAAAACCAATTCAGGAGTTTCGGCTCGGCAGTTACGAATCACTTGGAGCAGAAAGCGGTAAAAGTCTGCATACACCGACCTATGCCGCATTGAAACTTCATGTAAATACTTTTTACTATGCAGGTATTCCTATCTATATAAGAACCGGGAAAATGCAGAAAAATGCTGTTTCCCAAATCTATGTAAAATTTAAGAATACTACGAAAACTGTTCTGAATAATTCTGAAATAGTTGAAAATGGAGTAATTATCAATATACATCCTGAGCTGACTATAGATATCTCCATGAATCTTAAGCAGCCGAACACTTCCTGGAAATCAAAATCGGTAAAGTTCAGATTCAACCATTCTGAGACATTCGGAGTAAACACCCCTGAAGCTTACGAACAAATAGTGGAAAAAATACTTCAGTCAGACAAAAGCCTCTTTCCCACGATGCAGGAAATTCTGGAATCTTGGCGTATTGTCAATCCCATGTTACATGAAACACAGGATATTGAGATCTACCCTGATCAGTCACTACCTGAATTTGCAGAAGGGATGATGGAGAAGGATAACCAAACCTGGTTTGCCGGATGAGATCCGAAAACTCTGAATCAATCCTGCACAGTAGTACTACTCAAATACTATCCCAATGCTACATCCAGAATCATCATAACGGTAAACCCAATCATTGCTCCCCAAGTAGCAAAGTGAGAATGTGATTCGGTATGTGATTCAGGAACCAGCTCTTCGACAACTACATAAATCATCGCTCCAGCCGCAAAAGCAAGAGCATAGGGAAGAAGCGGCCGTACAAAAATTACCGCAAGAGCACCAAGAACACCGGAAATTGGTTCAACCATACCGGACAGCTGTCCAAACCAGAAAGCCTTTAAGCGTGTCATCCCTTCTCTTCTCAGGGGAACGGAGACTGCGGTTCCTTCCGGAAAGTTCTGTATCCCGGTACCTATTGCCAGAGCTATTGCACCGGCTACCGTCGCTGAGGGGAAGCCTGCTGCAGCCGCTCCGAAAGCCACTCCTACTGCCAAACCTTCCGGAATATTGTGAATAGTTATAGCCAGCACCAGCAGAACACTGCGCTGCCAGGAGGTTTTTATTCCTTCCGCCTCCTTTGTCTGAAAACCAGGATGAAGGTGAGGGAGCAGCTTATCTACCATAAATAGGAACAACCCGCCCAAAATAAATCCTACTGCAGCCGACAACCAGGGAAGACCCCCCAATTCTCCAGACATTTCAATAGCAGGAGCAAGAAGGGACCAGAAACTGGCGGCAATCATTACACCGGCAGCAAATCCCATCATCGTATCCAGTACTTTCTTATTAATTTTCTTAAAGAAAAATACCAGACTTGCACCAAGAGCTGTAAGTACCCAGGTAAAAACAGTGCCGAAAAATGCCTGAACTACAGGACTAAATTGTGATAACCATTGAATCATCTACTCTCCTCCCCTCTATGCAATAATCTCCAAACTACAAAAACCATGCCTGCAGAATAAACTATTCATCTGTCTGTTTTGCATACATTTCTGTTTCAATTACTTCCTGAACAGCCTCGTGCCCAATAACCGGTTCCCGGGGTTCAATCAATGCTGCGATTTCAGCAATCTGTGCCTTCGGATCATTCATCAGTCTCCGAAAATCTGTAGGCTTATAAGAATCCATCCGCATAGATTTCCTTCGATCCTCAATGGATGCAGCAAGATCAGAGGAAAGGGTCTGTTTCTCTCCCATAATTTTCAACCCGCGAAGTGTATTGAGAATATTTACTGCATTCTGCTGTCTTATATGATTATCGAATGCAGCAATAAGATTCACAATATTCTCACGTTCCTGCGGATCATATGCTTCGGCAAGATCATACTCTTTGAGTTTACGGAACACAGCAATTATCGGCTCAAAAGCTTCAATTGATATAACATAAAAGGAATAACCGTCCTCATACCAGGAAACAGTTTTTAACTGACCGGCATCAACCGCCGGTATAACAAAAAATACTGTTTTATATATATCCTGCACATTTGGACTGTTCTTTATTTTTTTTACCGTGCTTTTTACCTGATTCTGGATATAGATCTGGAGATTCATACTTTTCGAAAGTTTTGCATCAAAAATAACATACTGATCAAGGAACTCGATCATAAAATCAGGTTTCAGTGTTTGGTCAAAATTATCAGGAAGATTGGTATTATCAAAGCTGAGAAATGCATATTCAGGTTTACTGCATACCTCCCGCATCCGCACAATACAACTCTGCTCATGCAGAGCCCAGACCCTGTTTCGATTCTCCTCCATCTCCTGCAGCTGCTGTTTCTCTTCAGCCAGTATACGTTCCCGCTCAAGTTCGAGGGTCTTTCTGGAATTTTCCAGCTCCGTTACCTGGCGGCTCATTTCCTGCTTCCGGGACTGCTCACGGCTTTCCAGCTCAACCTTTTCCCGTTCCAATCGTGAGAAGCTCTCTCTGACAGCCTTTAAAACAGCCTGATCATCTATAAGTTGTGCTTCAATTCTGCTTTTTTCCCCTAAAATCCGGCTCTTCTCCTCTTTGAGTCTCTGTGTTTCCACTCTTAGCATTTCACGATCAGCTGAAACAGTTAAAAGTTTTGATTCATACTCGTGTTTCAGAGTATCTTTACCTGGTCTTCTTCTCACTGCCAGAATAACGAGTGTTACAGTTAGGCCAATCAATAAAACGAGAAAAAACAGCAGTACAAAATCCATAGTATCCATATTTCAATCCATATAATTCAGGCTGTACAAAGAAAGAACATTCTCCCATTTAGACTCATTTTGATCTCTTCTTTACTGACAGCCGGTTCACACTCTTCATTATATACAGTAACGGTGGTAAACAACTTTTTTAGATCCTTCAGTATTAAAAACGGATCAACAGTATGTTCATGTATGCTTATTTCATGACGTTTGTACAGGTTATCGCCCAATGCTTCAAAAATCTGTACATTGAAATTAAAATCGTCAGCCAATACTTCCTCAACTTCCATTAATACCTGACTATCATTTTCCAGAGGGGTAAGAAATGGTGGTAAAATGGAAAGTCTCTGCAGTCGTGCAGGGGTATTGATATCAAAGAAAAACACTCCATCCGGATTAAGATGCCTTTTAACATGTTTAAAAGTTTCCAGCCAGCCTGAATAATCCAGTATATGGTTAATAGTGTCAAAAACTGTAAGAATAGCATCAAATGAAGAATCCAAGGTAAAAGAGGTCATATCCATATGGTATAAAAACGCCCCCGGCACCCTCTTTTCTGCATATGCAAGCATTTCCTGCGAAATATCCAGGCCATGAAGTTCGTTAAACTCATCTCCAAGCAGCTCCAGGATTCTACCCGTCCCACAGCCAAGTTCCAGAAGTGCGTTCTTCTTGATGCAGTATTTATTGAAAAGCGAAATGATAAAACTGCTGCACCAGGAATAATCCTTCATTGCCGAGTCATAGAATCTGGAAAACTCTGCATACCCCATAGTTCCCTCCATGCAGATAAAGCGGGGACCGGTACCCTGTACAGCATAAACTTACAGGATACTAGTATCTTACCGCATAAGCTCTTTAATGGGAATGTTTATTTGAAAGGAGTTTTTTGCGGTGTACTCATTTCCGGGTTTTTAGCGCATGAAATGTGGGGATCAAGAAAAGTTTTTTTGCCGATCCGGTCTTCTCTGAGAACAAAAACACCAGAATTCTCTACAATTACCCCTGTTTTTTGCTGA